>JBMFPI010000071.1:0-12183 GCA_049969195.1 Armatimonadota bacterium | reverse complement strand
GTAGAATCCTCTCTCCCTCTACGGGAGGGGGCAGACCTAGAACCCCCTCTCCCCCTGTGGGAGAGGGTAAGTGGGATGGTAGACCTAGAACTTGTTCTCCTTTTACGGGAGAGGGTGGGGGCGAGGGTTAGACGCGTCGGGGCTTAGCTGTGTATGCTGAATGCTGTTGCAACATAGGCGCGTTGTCGCCTATTCTCCTGCGGCCTACAGTAACCTCAGACCCAACCCCGCAACTACTCATCAAGGATACCCTCCGCTCAATTCTCTTTATCAAAAAAGAACCGTTCAAGAGCAGGGTGTGCCACTCTCAAGCCTGTAATGAATAACTGGGGCTAGCCGATCGTGCGGTCGACGCGCGTCTTCGGCGCTTGCTCTTATTCACCTAACGCCATCTTCGCCAGCGGAAACGGCTCGAGGGCGCGTTCCAGGATTCCGTGGACCTTTGCGAGCAAGACGCCGTAGTTGGTCATCGGGACGCCAGCTTCTGACGCCAGACGCTGGCGGTAGCGCATTTCCCGCGGGTTGATCATACAGCCGCCGCAGTGGACGATCAGATCGTAGCTGGTAAAATCCGGCGGGAAGTCTCTGCCGGACGAGAACCCGAACTCCAGCTCCCCGCCGACCAGTTTCTGCAGGTATCCGGGTATTTGCTTGCGCCCGATATCGTCAGGCTGCCGGTGATGAGTGCAGCCTTCTGAGATCAGCACGCGGTCACCGGGTTTGAGCTCGCCAATTGCCCGGGCGCCCTTGACGAAGGCTTCCAGGTCCCCCTTGAACCGCGCCATCAGGATCGAGAAACCCGTGAGCCAGACGTCGGGAGGCGTGACCGCGCTCACCTTGGCGAAAGCCTGCGAGTCGGTAACCACAATTTTGGGCTTCCTGCTCAGGCTTGCAAGGCACGCGGCCAGGTCGCTTTCCTTGACAGTTACCCCGATGGCGTTATGGTCCAGCACGTCGCGAAGCGTCATCACCTGGGGCAGAATCAACCGGCCCTTGGGCGCGCCCGTGTCGATCGGCACCACCAGCACCACGATGTCTCCCGGGGCGATGAGATCGCCGATGATTCTGGGCTCTGGAAGGCCCGAAGGCGACATCTGGATCAGCGCTTCTTTCAGCCGCTCTATCCCGTCGCGCGTCGCTGAGCTGACCGGCACGAACAGCACACTGTGTTCCTCCGCCCATCGCTTCGCCGCCGAGTAGTCCGGGGCGAGATCGACTTTGGTCGCAGCGATTACAAGAGGTATGTCGCGTTCCTTGATCTTCGAGACAAGATCCGCCTCGAACTCGCCCGGCTCAGTTCCGCTTTCGATGACGAGCACCGCGAGGTCAGTGCGTTCCAGCACGCGCAGAGTCCTCTCGACGCGCAGTCTGCCCAGATCGCCGGTGTCGTCAATGCCGGCCGTGTCGGTCACCACAACCGGACCGATCGGCAATATTTCCATCGGCTTTGAGACGGGGTCGGTTGTTGTGCCGGGCACCTCCGACACAATCGCCAGCGCCTGATTCGTGAGCGCGTTGATGAGGCTCGACTTGCCTGCGTTGCGCCTGCCGAAGATAGATATGTGGACTCGTTCACTTGATGGGGTTTGGTTCAGATCAGGCAATTGCTTACAACTCCGCGAGTGGTGTTCTCTGCTCCGCGGTCAATGCCGGGGCCCGAACGATCGTTTTTTCGGCTCTCTATGACCGCTTCCGGCGCTCTTTCTTGCCGACGGTCCGTGGCCTGACGGCGGCTCCGCGTGCCCCAGACTCCATTATAGCTGCTGGGGCCACCTGCCGTCACGCCGCGCGGCGTGGGAGTATCAGTTCAGTCTTGTGGGCCGGGATGCACGGGGCCCCGTCATCCTGAAACTCGATTCAGGATCCGTCTATTTGGCGCCTGGCTGCTGAAACGGGTTCAGCATGACGCGATTTGCGCGGAACCGAACTGTCTTGCGCTAAACGTCGTTGCGACGGCGCGTTTTGGCGATTCTCGTGCTTAGTTGAGGACCGTCGAATCGCCTTGCGTTCTATCGCAACGACCCTACCGCTCCTCACACGCTTCTTGTCCAGGGAGCCTCGTTCTTGCTACTATATCATGCGTGACCACTACCGCGCCGAGGTTCATCATCTACACCTGGGGTTGCCAGATGAATGAGGACGACTCCGAGCAGATCGCGAACCTCCTGATGCAGATGGGGTATTCGCCGACCGACCGCCCGGAGGAGGCCGATGTTGCTATGCTGGTAACCTGCAGCGTACGCGCGAAGCCCGAGGCAAAGGCCAGGGCCAAGCTTGGCGAGCTTCGGCTGCTTAAAAATCGCAGGCCGGAAATGATCATCGGTGTCTGCGGATGCATGGCCCAAAGGGTGGGCGAATCGATCGTTAGAGGCAGGCCGTTTATCGACCTGGTAGTGGGAACCGGCCAGATAGCACGCATCCCGGACCTGATCCGGCAGGTTCTGCAGAGCCGGCGGTTCGTCTCCGCCTTGGATCTGGACCGCTCAATTCCGGAACGCGTCCCGAGGGCAGGAGATGCCGTCAAGAGCTTTGTGCCGGTGATGTATGGCTGCGACAACTACTGCGCTTATTGCATAGTGCCCTATGTGCGCGGGCCGGAGCGCAGCAGGCCCATTGATGAAATCGCGGCTGAGATACGCGAACTCGCGCAGCGCGGGCGAAAGGAAGTCACGCTTATAGGCCAGAATGTGAACTCGTACACCGACCCGCGTCATTCTAGGTCTGGAGCACCTGCGGACTTTGCCGAACTGTTGCGAGTCGTGAACGAAATCGATGGGATCGAAAGGATCAGGTTCACGACATCGCACCCGAAGGACCTTTCCGATAGGCTGATCGAGGCGATGCGGGACCTGGATAAGGTCTGCGAGCATATTCATCTGCCGGTCCAGTCGGGGGACGACGACGTGCTGCGAGCTATGAACCGCGGCTATACCGCGTCGCACTATTGCGAGCGCGTCGCGGCGCTTCGTCAAGCCGTGCCGGGCATCGCAATCACGACCGACTTGCTGGTCGGCTTTCCGGGCGAAAGTGAAGAGCAGTTTGAGAATACCATTCGGCTGGTAGAGGAGGTTCGGTTCGACTCAGCGTTCATGTTCGCGTTTAACCCGATCCCAGGCACGGCGGCGGAGAAGATGCCGGGACAGGTGCCGGCTTGCGTCAAGGGCGAGCGGCTGCGGCGACTCATCGAGCTTCAGAACCGCATCACGTGCGAGATCAACAACTCCCAGGTCGGCCAGGTGTACGAGGTGCTTGTAGAAGGCCGAAGTCCAAAAGACCCGAATCGCCTTACGGGCCTCACAAGGCAGAATAAGACGGTGAACTTCACGGTGCCCCTTAACTCCCCTGAGTCCACCCTTGGGAAGGGGGAAGGCAATGCCTACTGCATTTCCTCCGAAACGGGGGCCGCAGGAGGTCCGGAAGCGCTCTTCGGGCAACTGGTCGACGTGCGTATCACGGAAGGCCATCTGTATGGGTTCAGGGGCGAAAGCTTACCCGATCGTCGAAGACATCGGGTTTGCATCCCATCGCAACATCCCCAAACAACAGGCTAATCGGTTCGCGATTCGGAGAGGCAGTTGGACGCTAAGAAGATCACGCCGATGGTATCGCAGTATCAGGCGATCAAGCAGCAGTATCCCGATGTGATACTGATGTTCCGGCTCGGCGACTTCTACGAGATGTTCGGTGACGACGCTATCACCGCCTCCAGGGAGTTGGAGATCGTGCTGACTTCCCGCTCCCAGGGATACGCGGCCGAAGTCCCGATGTGCGGCGTGCCGTATCACGCTGTCGACCGTTACGTCGCCCGGCTGATCTCGAAAGGCTACCGCGTCGCGATCTGTGATCAGCTTGAAGACCCCAAGAAAGCGAAGAAAATCGTGAAGCGCGGGGTCACACGCGTGGTTACGCCGGGCACCGTCCTGGAAGAAGGCATGCTTGAAGCGAAGAGCAACAACTATCTGCTTGCCGTCGCGAGTGAGCCGAACGTCTACGGTATAGCGGTTGTCGACATATCCACGGGCGAGTTCGCCGTCACCGAGATCGAAGGCAGGGATGCCTCCGGGAAGCTTATCGAAGAGATTTCCAGGCTGCGCCCGGCCGAAGTGCTCCTGAAGGAGATGGAGCAGGACCTATCGGGCCCGATCCGAGCGAACACCGGCGCTGCAGTGACCACCTTTGAACAGGAATTGGTCTACGGAAAACCCGCTCGCCAGGTTCTGACTGAGCACTTCCGCACGGATTCGCTACGAGGTTTCGGTGCGGAGGAGATGACGGCGGGGCTCGAGGCCGCCGCGATGGTGCTCGACTACCTCAAGCGGACCAACGAAGCCGCGCTGGCCTCGATAGCATCGATGTCGACGTACTCCACGAGCGGGTTCATGGTCCTGGACGCAGCGGCCAGACGCAACCTGGAGCTGACTCATTCGCTCTCGGCAGAAACCAGAGGGGCGAGCCTGCTGTCGATTATCGATCAGACGAAAACGGCAATGGGTGGCAGGCTCATCAGAAGATGGCTGGATCAGCCGCTGTTGGACGTCGAGAAAATCAACCGCAGGCTGGACGCTGTCGAGGATCTCTATAAGAACACTCTAATGCGCGCGGAGCTTCGCGAGCTCCTCGACGGCGTGCAGGACTTGGAGCGGCTGATGGCGCGGATAGTCGCAGAAAGTGCTAACGCGCGAGACCTGGTCGGCCTTGCGCGGTCGATCCGCAGGCTGCCTCAGATAGCAGTGGCGCTTTCCGCGGCACAGTCGGAGCGCCTGAATACGCTTAGGCAGGCGATAGAGTTTCTGGAACCGGTAGCGGAGCTGATCGAGAGCGCAATTGTTCCTGATCCGCCGATTACGATTCGGGAAGGAGGCATCATAGCACCGGGCTACAGCGCCGAGCTTGACGAACTCAGGTTGGCCTCAACCGACGGCAAGGCCTGGATCGCCTCTCTGGAGGCTCAGGAGCGCGAGCGCACGGGTATCAAGAACCTCAAGGTCGGGTATAACAACGTCTTTGGATACTATATCGAGGTCACAAGGCCGAACCTGAGCTTGGTGCCGGATGACTATATCCGCAAGCAGACAACTACCAATGCGGAGCGATTCATCACGCCCGCCTTGAAAGAAATGGAGGCCAGAATCCTTCACGCCGACGAGACCGCGGCGGACCTGGAATATCGTGTGTTCTGTGAGGTGCGCTCGAAGGTGGCGGACGAGGCTCCGCGGGTCGGCAAGGTCGCACGGGCCGTGGCTGAGATCGATGTGCTTGCCTCCCTTGCCGAGGTTGCTGCATCGAGGGGTTATTCGAAGCCTATCGTAAACGACGGCGAGGAAATCAGGATCAAGAACGGCCGGCATCCGGTAGTGGAGCACTTTCTGCAAGAACGGTTTGTACCGAACGACGCTTTCGTTAACTGCGACACGGACCAGCTCCTCATCATCACGGGGCCGAATATGGCCGGTAAGTCCACTTACTTGAGACAGGTCGCGCTGATTACACTGCTCGCACAGATGGGCAGCTTCGTGCCGGCGGACGAAGCAGTAATCGGCGTGGTAGATCGCATCTTTACCCGGGTCGGCGCGCACGACGAGCTTGCTAGCGGGCAGTCGACCTTCATGGTCGAGATGAACGAGACCGCGAACATCCTTAACAACGCGACCCGGAGAAGCCTGATCGTGCTTGACGAAATCGGCCGCGGAACGTCGACCTACGACGGCCTCTCGATCGCGTGGGCCGTCGCGGAGGAGATCAACAAGCTTTCGGCCAGGACTCTTTTCGCTACGCACTATCATCATCTCAACGATCTCGAAAAACAGCTCAAAGGGGTCAAGAACTATCGGATCGCGGTGCGCGAGGAGAAAGATCGCATTGTGTGGTTGCGGAAGGTCGTCCCCGGCGGGACCGACAGAAGCTACGGGATCGAGGTTGCTCGACTTGCCGGCCTCCCTCAGGACGTTATCGACCGCGCCAGGGATATTCTTCAGGAGCTCGAATCGAATGGAGCGGGCTCGCGGACTCTCAAGAAGGGCGCTAAGGTCAAGGTCCGCGAGGAGACGCTGCAGTTGACGCTTTTCGCCGCAGAGAAACACCCGGTGGTCGAGGAAATTGAAAAGCTCGACCTTACCACTATGTCGCCCATCGAGGCGATGAACAAGCTATATGAGCTGCAAAAGCGGGTTCAGAATCGCTGATGTGTCGAGATGAGTGAGCAAACCGCTTCGGCGAGCCGAATAACCGTCCTCGACGAGCACACCGCAAACCGCATTGCGGCGGGCGAGGTGGTTGAGCGGCCGGCATCGGTCGTGAAGGAGCTGGTCGAGAACTCCATCGATGCGGGCGCGACGCAGATAACCGTCATACTTGAGCAGGGCGGCAAGGAGCTTATCAAGGTCACCGATAACGGCTGCGGGATGACCCGTGAGGACGCCGTGCTCTCGCTCCAGCGCCACGCCACATCCAAGATAAGAGACGCCAGGGACCTGGAGGCGATTCGGACCCTGGGCTTTCGTGGGGAGGCGCTGCCGAGCATTGCATCGGTGTCTTTTCTGGAGATGGTGACCAGGCACGAATCCGAGCCGGACGGCGTGCGGCTGGAGGTCGAGGCCGGCACGATAACGAATCTAGAAGCTGTCGGTGCCCCTCAGGGGACGACCATTACGGTCCGCAAGCTCTTCTTCAACACGCCCGCCAGGCTGAAGTTCCTGAAGTCCGCACAGACCGAGCTCTCGCATATCACCGAGTCGATCGGCTGGTTTGCGATGGCGTATCCGGATGTACACTTCCGGCTTGTTTATGGCGGCAGGGAGGTACTGTCCTCGCCCGGCACGGGGATCAGGATCAACTCCATCACGCAGGTCCTCGGCAAGGATGTAGCAAAACAGCTCGTCCCGGTCGAGTTTGCGTCGGAATGGGTGGATGTCGAAGGATTTGTATCGAACCCGTCGCTGAGTCGGATCAACCGCCGCGACCAGGTTTTCTTCGTCAACGGACGGCCGATCAGAAGCCGAACGATAGCGCACGCACTCGATCTGGCCTATCGCGGGCTGCTTCCGCCGGGCCGGTACCCGATTGCCGTAATCTTCGTGCGAGTCCGGCCGGAGCTCGTGGACGTGAACGTTCACCCGGCGAAGGCGGAGGTTAAGTTCTCCAGCGAGCAAGAGGTTCACACCGCGGTCCATCGGGCAGTGAACCAGGCGCTGATGGCCGGCGCTGCCGCGCCGACTCTGAGCGGGCCCGAGAGCGTCCCCGAAGTTGTAGCAGGTGCGGAACCAACTGCGACTCACCGTCCGGCCGCCGATTCTCGGAAGGCGCGGATTGAACCTGTTCAATCCGCGTTTTCGACGATGGATATCAGCGCATTTCAGGAGGCGCTGGCGCGGAGACGCGAGGAGGCGCTCAAAGAGGTCGCATCCCAGGATCCGTTTACCTGGGAAAAGGGCGCGGGGGTTCCGGTCGAGGAGTCGCCGGTTCCCGATGCGGCGCCCGCGGGGGTTCAGGACTACCCGCCAAGGGCTGTTGCGCTTCGTGGGGTCAAAGTCATCGGCCGGGCCAGGGAAACCTATATCATCGCCGAGTGCGACGACGGCATCCTTGTGATCGACCAGCATGTCGCCCACGAGCGTGTGCTCTATGATCGGATGCTCAAGGCCGATCAGGCAAAGAGCCCGGCTATCCAGAGGCTGATTTCGCCTGTAAGCCTTTCGCTCTCGGCGAGGGAGTCCGCAATCGTGCGGCAGCGGCTGGATCAGCTCAGAAAGGCCGGGTTCGAGCTGGAGGAGTTCGGACGCGACACGTACGTTATGCGCGGCGCACCGCCCTCGCTGAGGCCTTCAGAGGCGGAGGCTGTGGTCCGCGATATGATCGCCGAGCTTGTCGATCTTTCCATCGCAAGACATCTGATCGTTCGTCCTGATCAGGTTCTGATCACCGCGGCGTGCAAGATGGCGGTTAAGGCCGGTGAGAAGTTGTCGGAGCCGGAGATGAAGCGCCTCGTTGATGATCTTCTGAAGTGCGAGAATCCGTTTGTCTGCCCGCACGGCCGGCCGATTATTGTCAGCCTCTCGAACTGGGAGCTGGACCGCAAGTTCCGACGGGTGTGATCCCTTAGCGCCGAACCATTGCGAAAAGCAATGCCCACCTGAGCGTAGAAAGGGCATTTCTTGTCGGACAGCAACTTTGGTATCGGCTGGGTCTTGCGGGACTGTTGTTCTGAGCGGAGCGAAGACTCTCGGCCTCACTTGCAGATCCCTCGCCGCGCTCAGGACGACCTCCTATCCTGCGGGAACGGTTGTTGCAACAGACATCACAAGCCTGCACGAGCTCGAGTTCTCGCAGGTTTCTGATGCGTGCCCCGCTGCGGGAGCTTAGCCCACACGCCGTAACAGGGCAGTTGCAGGAACCCGCCCCGGTCCGCGCGCCGGGCCTTTGCAACACGAATCCGTTCCCGCAGCATACAACCCTCACCCCCGCCCTCTCCCGTAGAGGCAGAGGGGGTTCCGCTTGTGGAAGGGGTGGAGTGTGTTACTCCGGTCCCGGGTCTTTCGGGGCTCAATCAGGCCGTTGTGATAGGCGCGTTTTCGGCGATCATCTCGCCTAGTTGGGGAGCGTCGCGGCGCCGAAAGCGCCTGGTTTGCGTTCTATCGCAACAAGCTCACATCCCTCAAGCGACTGCTTGCCGCTTCCGGTTTTCGCGTTCTGGTTGGGAACCCACCACTTTCCACTCGGGCAGCACCTTCCGCAAGAACTGCCCTGTGTAGCTCTTCGGGTTTCTCGCGACTTCTTCGGGCGTTCCTGTTGCCACCACCTCGCCCCCGCGGTCCCCGCCCTCCGGCCCGAGGTCGATGATGTAATCTGCCGTCTTGATGACGTCCAAGTTATGCTCGATCACTATTACCGTGTTGCCCGCGTCTACTAGCTTGCCCAGGACTTCGAGAAGCTTCTTGATGTCGTGGAAATGCAGGCCTGTGGTGGGCTCGTCCAGGATATACAGCGTGCGACTGGTTCCACGCCTGGCAAGCTCGGCAGAGAGCTTGACACGCTGGGCCTCACCGCCTGAGAGCGTGGTCGCTGGCTGACCGAGGTGAATGTAATCCAGGCCGACGTCGTGAATGGTCTGCAGCCTGCGCACGATCTTGGGGATATGCTTGAAGAACTCCAGCGCCTGACTGACGGTCATATCCAGCACATCAGCGATGCTCTTGCCCTTGTACTTGACTTCCAGAGTCTCGCGGTTGTAGCGCTTTCCTTTACAGACTTCGCAGGGCACGTACACGTCCGGTAGGAACTGCATCTCGATCTTAATGATCCCATCGCCTTTGCAGGCTTCGCACCTTCCGCCCTTTACGTTGAAGCTGAACCGGCCGGGTTTGTAACCTCTCACGCGCGCGTCGGGAACCTGGCTGTAGAGCTCCCGGATCAAGTCGAAGACGCCGGTGTAAGTCGCCGGGTTTGACCTGGGAGTCCGCCCGATGGGCGACTGGTCGATGTTGATCACCTTGTCGATGTTCTCAAGCCCCCGCACCTCATCGTGTTCGCCCCAGGCTCGGTATGATCCGTGCAGGTGGTACATCAGCCGCGGAAAGAGTGTCTCCTGAATCAGCGTGCTCTTGCCCGATCCCGATACCCCTGTTACGCAGATGAAAACCCCCGTCGGGAACGAGACGTTGATCTTCTTCAAGTTGTGCGCGCGGGCGCCCCGCAGTTCAACGAAATTGCCGTTGGATTTCCGCCGAACCGGCGGCACCGGGATCGACAACTCACCCTTGAGATACTTGCCCGTGATCGAGTCTGAGGAACGCATAATGTCCTCGACAGTCCCCTCGGCTACGATCTCGCCGCCGTGCTCGCCCGCGCCGGGCCCTATGTCGATGACGTGGTCTGCGGAGCGTATAGTTTCTTCGTCGTGCTCGACGACGATTATTGTGTTGCCCAGGTCCCGCAGGCGGTGCAGCGTGCTGATTAGGCGCTTGTTGTCGCGCTGGTGAAGTCCGATAGACGGCTCGTCGAGAATGTAAAGCACGCCCATCAGTCCGCTCCCGATCTGGGTGGCCAGCCTGATACGCTGGGCTTCGCCGCCGGCCAGCGTGGCGGCTGTCCGGTCCAGGGTCAGGTAGTCCAGGCCGACGTCCAGAAGGAACCGCAGCCTCGTCCTGATCTCCTTGATGACCTGCTCGGCAATGATCGACTCGCGCCTGGTCAGGGGCAGGTTTTCGAACCAATCGTATGCCGCCTTGACGGACATCGCGGCGACCTCGGATATGTTGAGGCCGCCGACCGTCACGGCCAGGCTCTCAGGTTTGAGTCGCTTGCCCTCGCACGACCGGCAGGGCACGTCGGACATGTACTGTTCTATTTCCTCCCTGACCAGGTCGGAGGCCGTCTCTCGATATCTGCGGTCGAGCAGGTTAATTATCCCTTCGAACGACATCCGCCATGTTCGGCTGGCCGGCCTGAACCTGCTTTTGTAGGTGACGTAGACCTGGCGGTCGGCGCCGTATAAGAGCGCGTCGAGCTGCTTGTCGGTCAGGTTCTTGATCGGGGTCGTCAACGAGAAACCGTACGCATCCGCCACTGCCTTGATCAGCGCGTTTACCCACTCATTCTGACCGCGGGCGAACGGCACAATCGCCCCTTGCTCGATGGAAAGGTCCTTGTTGGGAATCACCAGGTCCGGGTTGATATGCTTATGCGACCCGAGACCATGACATTCGGGACACGCGCCGTAAGGTGAGTTGAATGAGAAACTGCGCGGCTCGATCTCCCCCAAGCTGATCCCGCACTCGGTGCACGCGAAGTTTTCGGAGAACACCAGATCCTGATCACCGACGACGTCGATGACTACCGTGCCCTGTCCCTTTCTGAGCGCTACCTCGACGGAGTCGTTGAGGCGCTTTTCGATGTCGGGCTTGACGATGAGGCGGTCGACGACGATCTCGATAGTGTGCAGTTTGTATCGGTCCATTTCGATGTCGTCAGTGACCTCGTAAACTTCGCCGTCGACGCGCACGCGCACAAAGCCTTCTTTTCGGACGTCGTCGATGAGCTTCTTGTAAGTGCCTTTCTTGCCACGGACAAGCGGCGCCAGCACCTGGATCCGCGAGCCTTCTGGCAGCGACATGATCGAATCAACCATCTGCTCGACGGTCTGCTGGGTTATCTCGCGGCCGCAGTTGGGGCAGTGTGGGTGGCCGATGCGTGCGAAGAGGAGCCTGAGGTAGTCGTAGACCTCGGTGACGGTGCCGACGGTGGAGCGGGGGTTCCTGGTGGTGGATTTCTGATCGATAGAGACAGCGGGCGAGAGTCCGATGATGTCATCGACGTCGGGCTTGTCCATCTGTCCCAGAAACTGCCGCGCGTAGCTGGAAAGCGATTCGACATAGCGCCGCTGACCTTCGGCGTAGATCGTGTCGAACGCGAGTGAGCTCTTCCCCGAGCCTGAGAGCCCCGTGATCACGACCATCTTGTCTCGGGGTATCTCGACCGTGATGTTCTTCAGGTTGTGCTGTCTTGCGCCTCGGACGACGATTGATTCCCGGGCCATCGGCGGTCAACCAGTGCTGCGTGTTGGACGGCGTGGGGCTGACTGTGCCCTTATGTTATTGTACTACTCGGAATGGCGGCGGTTCAAGGGGAAGGCGTACACATGTTCGGCAACCACACGGCACGGCTCCCACGACCGGGTTCAACCCCAGCGTTTTAAGCGATTCGACGCTCCTCAGCTAAGCGAGAGAATCCTCGAAAACGCCCCCATTGCGACGACCTCACACCGCCCGCGCTTTACAAGCGTATACTTTTCGTATATGATAAGTGTGCGCTTCTGGGCTAAGGCTTCCGGTAGCTAGGTCATCGCGATCCAACAGAGACTTGGCGTTTTCGGCGGTTCGGCGCTCGTCAGCTAAGCGGGAGAATCGCCGAAAACGCGCGTATCGCAACGGCCTGAGTATCCAACCTCTGAACTCTCACAAAGGAGCCGCGCGTGAAACCAGGTCTGGCAACAATCGCTCTTAGACGTTATGACGTTTTCCACGCCATCGACCTCGCTGCGCAGGCCGGTTTCGCCGGTGTCGAAATATGGGGTAAACCCCCGCATACGCCGGAAGAGTTCGACGAAGAACATATTCTCAAGGTCAGGGACCGCGTGCGGGCCAATGGCCTTAAGGTCAGTATGTTCGGGTCGTATGCCCGCCCTATGCT
>JBMFPI010000070.1:0-12210 GCA_049969195.1 Armatimonadota bacterium | reverse complement strand
GCCCAGTCCAACTGAGCGAGGACATGCTCAAACTGGCGCGGTGGGTGTCTGAACAGTACCTGTGTCCCCTTTCTGTGGCGGTCATCTCTATGATCCCGGGGGTCATGCACTGTCGGGTGCAGGCGCGCGTGTCCCCGGTTCACCCGGCCGCTGACCCAATGAGGCTGACGCCTTTTGAGAAAAGTCTGTGGGAGGCCGTCTCGGAGCGCCTCCTCGCGGCTGCGGCTGGTGAATCAAGGGGCACTGAGTCTGCGCACCGCGGTGCTGGAACTGCTGCGGGGACTGGTCCGGTGCGGGATTCGGAGGACGCGTCTGTGGCGGTTGATTCCCTCGGTCGCCTCGGCGAGCGGGCAGCCGTTCAACGTGCTTTGCGACAGCTCGAAGCCAAGGGATTCATCACCCGCAGATGGCGGCTTGTGCCGCCGGAGGGTAAGCCCCGCATTCTGCGCGGCGTCAGACCTGCGCACCTCCCTGCTGAGAACCTAAAACTGAGCGACAGGCAGAGGCAGGCAATGGAGCTGATTCGCGGACTCGGCAGGGACGTGTCGGTTGTAGAGCTGTCACAGAGGTTCGGCCTGTCCCGCTCTACAATCGAGACGCTGGTCGGAAAAGGCCTGCTGGAGTGGGTGGACATAATCTTTCGTCGAGTTCCTGCTTTTGTGAAGCTGGTGGATGCCGACGTCGTTCTCACTGATGACCAGCGAGCAGCAGTTGAGGCGATCACTTCGGCCTTGCAGTCTCCCGACGGGACACGAGCTTTGGGTAAAGCCTTTCTGTTGTATGGCGTTACAGCAAGCGGGAAGACAGAGGTTTATTTGCGTTGCATCGAGCGTGCTCTGAATCTTGGGCACGCGAGCCTTGTGCTTTTGCCTGAGATCGCACTTACCACGCAGGTAATGAACATATTCAGGAGTCGGCTTGGCGACGAGGTCGCCGTGATGCACAGCGGCCTGTCGCCCGGCGAGCGGTGCGATGAGTGGGTGCGTATCGAGCGGGGCGAGGCCCGGGTCGTTCTGGGCGCAAGATCCGCCGTGTTTGCGCCTCTTCAGAATCTGGGTCTGGTGATCGTTGACGAGGAACACGACTCGAGCTACAAACAGGATGCTCCCCCACGTTACAACGCCAGGGATGTTGCGATACACCGGTCAATCGAGTCAGGCGCAGCACTTGTGCTGGGCAGTGCGACGCCGTCGGTAGAAACGTTCTATCGCGCTCAACAGGGCGAGTTTCGTCTCCTGGAAATGCCTTCGCGAGTTGAGAACCGACCGATGCCGAGCGTGCGTGTTGTTGATCTGCGCGAGGCGACCTCAAGAGGCCGCTCGACGATATTCAGCGAGGAGCTGGAGGCGGCCGTCCGCGAGCACCTGGCGCGAAAGCGGCAGGTGATGCTGCTGCAGAACCGACGGGCATACTCGATACTGCTACTGTGCCGGGAATGCGGGTTCGTACCATATTGTCCGAACTGTGCGGTATCCCTGCGATTTCACGCCGCCGAGCGCAAGCTTTCGTGCCACCACTGCGAGCATCAGGAGCCCGCGCCGAGCGTCTGTCCCAAATGCGGCGGTCTGAAGATCAGGCGCTTCGGCATCGGTACTGAGCGAGTCGAGGAAGAGACTCGGCGACTGTTTCCCGAAGCCCGGGTGCTTCGAATGGACCGAGACACCACGACTCGCAGGGGGGCTCACGCATCGATTCTGAACCAGTTCCGTCGCGCGGATGCCGACATTCTTGTCGGCACACAGATGATAGCCAAGGGCCTCGATTTTCCGAATGTGACGCTGGTCGGCGTGATCAGCGCGGACACCTCGCTTCACTTGCCGGACTTTCGAGCATCCGAACGGACTTTCCAGTTGATATCGCAGATTGCCGGGCGGTCGGGCAGGGGTGTGGATCCGGGAGAGGTTGTGGTTCAAACGTTCGACCCGGAAAACTACGCTATCAAGTGTGCCGTAAAGCACGACTACGCGGGCTTTTACAGCCGCGAGATCGAAATGCGCCGCGAGCTCGACTATCCGCCTTTCACCTCGCTTGCGAACGTCATCTCGCGTGATCCTGACGACCGCGCGGCCGAACGCCGCCTGTTGGAGTTCGTGCGCGAATTCGACAAAATACGCGGCGAGGCCGACGTGACCCTGGCCGGTCCCGTTCGAGCTGTGCTCGCGAAGTTGCGAGGGGAATACAGATGGCACGCCGTAATTCGTTCCACGGACCGACAGATCATGATCGACCTGGTTGACCGGGTGCTTGCCCGCAACCCTAAACTCCGGCGGCATCTCGCGGTGGATATCGATCCTGCCTCGATGCTATAATAGAGCTCATCGCAGCAAATGCGATACAATGCAAACCCGACGCTTGAGACGGTTCGACGCTCACCGAGCGAGACAGTCGCCGAAAACCCGCCTATCGCAACAGGCTTCGAACAATAAGACGCTATGGAAACAGACGAGATCGTCACCTACGGCGACAACGTGCTTCGCACGCGTGCGCAGGAGGTGGCGGAGTTTGACGATGAAACCAGGGCGCTCATAGAGCGCATGTTTGACATTATGGCGGCCAACCGCGGCCTGGGCCTAGCCGCGCCCCAAATCGGCATCTCTAAGCGGGTATTCGTTTACGATGTGGGGGAGGGGAGACACGCGCTTGTCAATCCGCGTCTCACCAAGACCAGCGGGGAGATCATCGGAGTCGAGGGATGCCTGAGCATTCCGGGTCTTCAGGGACAGGTGCCGAGGTATGAGCGGGTGACCGTGACAGGCATCAACGAAGAGGGTAAGAAAGTCAAGATCAAGGCGGAGGGCCTGTTGGCACGGGTTTTTCAACACGAGATGGACCACTTGGACGGCATGTTGTTCGTGGACCGGGCGGATCCCGATACGCTCGAGATCGTCACCGCGGAAGAAACTGACCAATCCTGAGGGAGAGGATAGACACTTGTGACGGCAGTGGCTCAGACACGAGGTCGGGGTCGCCTTGTTCGGCCGGGAGGTTACATTAGGAAAAACAAGCTGTTCCGCTAGGCGCGTCTCGGGGGTTCTCCCACCCACTTTTGATCGTTCGGGGCATGCTGTCCTGGGGGGCTCTTCTCGTGCCGGACGGGCCGGGCTTGCCGATGCGGGCCCTCGCGCTGCGGAAATTGAGCCAATCCGCCCTTGGCGTGTGGTTTGACACGGCCATTCCCGCATCGTAGGAATGTCGAATGGTCAAGAACCCCGGGTTTGCGTTCTATTGCAACGACCTGAGGTACACAACGAGGCCGCCCGATGAAAACAGTGTTCGCGGGGACGAGTGAGTTTGCAGTGCCGTCGCTAGAGGCGTTGATCGCCTCTGCGCACGAGGTTTTGGCGGTCATAACGCAGACCGACAAACCGAGCGGCCGTGGCGGGCGCGTTCATATGTCCCCAGTGAAAGAGATTGCCCTTGCGCATTCGGTCCCGGTTCTGCAGCCCGAGCGAATTGCCGACCCGTCTGCCATTGACGAAATCAAGGCCCTGGGGCCGATCGGCGCGTTGGTGGTCGTCGCCTATGGGCAGAAGATACCGAGGGAGCTGCTGGAATGGCCCAGATACGGCTGCGTTAACGTCCACGGTTCCATCCTGCCCAGATTTCGCGGAGCCGCCCCGATCCAGCACGCGATAATTGCCGGCGAGAAAGTCACCGGCGTGACCACGATGCTGATGGATGAAGGCTGGGATACCGGCGACATCCTGCTTCAGGAGTCCGTCGAAATTCTGCCGGAGGAAGACGCCGGCACGCTTTCACACCGGCTTTCTCTACTGGGAGCGCGTCTCCTAGTCAGGACCCTCGACGGACTAGAGATGGGCACGATCAATCCGATTCCTCAGGATGACGAGCTCGCTTCTTTCGCGCCCTCGCTCAGGCGCGAGTACGGGGCGATCGACTGGAGCGCACCTGCCGATGTCATAGTGAACCTGATTCGGGGATGCACGCCGAAGCCCGGGGCATATACGCAGCGCGGCAGCACTCTGGTCAAGGTCTGGCGCGCGGCGATAGAACAGGCGGGCGGCCGTTGCGGTGAGCCCGGCGAGGTGAACCGGGTTGATCAAGACGGCATCGTGGTTGCGGCGGGCGAGGGGTCGGTTCGCCTGATAGAGGTGCAGCCCGAGTCTCGCAAGCGTGTCTCCGCCGCCGAGTTCGCCCGTGGTGCCCGGCTCAAGTCGGGCGATCGGTTTGAGGTGCGCCCTGGGATGATATCAGCTCGCGAATAGCCTCCATGATCCGCCTGCCTACTTCCTCTACTGCTTCGCGCCCGCTCTGGCCATAGAGGTCTGAAAGGTCAACGGGCTTGCCGTAGATCACCTTTATCCGGGTGAACCTGAAAAAGATCGAATGCGGCGGCAGCAGCTTCGCAGTGTTGATGAGCGCAACGGGCACCACCGGCACCTGGGCCCGCAGGGCGATCATTCCAACGCCCGGTTCCGGAGGCAACAGGAGTTCCGAGGTCAGGTTGCGCGTGCCCTCCGGGAACATCGCGACCACCTGGCCGTTCTGAAGCAGCTCAATCGCCCTTCTCAACGCCGCGCGGTCCGCGCTGTGGGTCCTGACTGGAAACGCCCCGACCCTCTTGATCAGAAACCCCAAAACGGGGATCTGAAACAGCGGCTCCTTGGCCATGAAGTGGACCTTTCGCGGACATCCTGCCCCGAGTGCCGGAGGGTCGATATAGCTGACGTGGTTAGCGCACAGCAGGACGCCGCCGGTTGTGGGCACGTTTTCGCGTCCGATTACGGTCCACCGGCCGAATATGCGGCAGACGATTATGGACAGGATTTTGCCGATCCAGTAGAGCATGGAATGTTGGAGATCAGGCACGCGTTATTCGAGATCGCTTCGGGAGACTCTTTCATTGTGCACGGCAATTACCGCTTCGACGACCTGTTCTAGCGTGAGCCCATCGGTCTCGATGAGGACTGCGTCCGGGGCCTGTTTGAGAGGAGCCTCGGATCGGGAGCTGTCCCGAAGGTCGCGCTCGGATATTTCTGCGGCGATTTGCTGCACATCGGCCTCGACGCCCATTTGCTTCAGTTGGTCCGTTCTGCGGCGAGCACGCTCGCTTGCCGAGGCGGTCAGAAAGACTTTCACCTGTGCATCTGGGAACACCACCGTACCGATGTCGCGGCCCTCCATGACCACGCCGCCGCGCTCGCCCATCGCGCGCTGGAGCTCGACAAGCCGCTTGCGAACGCCCTTTATCGCGCTTACGGGTGATGACAGCCGTGTCGCCTCCGGGGTGCGTATGGCGGCAGTAACGTCCTCTCCGTCGGCATAAATGTGCTGCTCATTGCCGACCTTTACGAAGCGGATGTCCAGGCGGTTAGCGAGTGCGGAGATTTTCGCGTGGTCCGAAATAGGAATCTTCTCCTTAATGACTTTCCAGGCGACCGCACGGTACATCGCGCCCGTATCGATGTAGAGATACCCGAGCCTGTCGGCGACCTCCTTCGCCACCGTGCTCTTGCCGGCGCCAGCGGGACCATCGATTGCCACAACGGGTCGGGTCATTTTGCCAGTCTCAGGTGGGCCTGTTTGATTTGGCGTGCCTCTTCAAAAAAGCGCGTGACCGCCTCTTCGTCCTCAGCCATCAGAGCGGTCTTGAACTCGGCAAGAACTGCTTCAAACGAATCTACGGCCTCTAGTAACGGTTTCAGATTTGTCAGACAGATGTCTCGCCATATCTCGGGCGGGCTGTCGGAAATGCGCGTCAGGTCACGGAAGCTCCCAGCAGCGAGACTCAGCGGCGAACCCATACTCCGTGTCTTTCCAGCAGGGTTCGGAGTGTGCGCAGCCGTGTGCAGAAGTGCGGCTGAGATCGCGTGCGGCAGGTGGCTGATAATCGCTGCTGCGAGATCGTGTTCTTCAGGGTCCATAACCAGCACCCGCGCGCCGATGCCTTCTACGAACTCGGTCATCTTGCGCAGCGCCTCCAGATCGGTCTGATCCGTGGGCGTCAGGACGTATGTTGCGCCCAGAAACATATCCGGGAACGCTGCCTCGACACCCGATTCCTCCGAGCCTGCCATCGGATGTCCGCCGATGAAGACGCGTCCGTCGGGCATAAGAACCGTGGCCTCTCGCACGATCTTGCTCTTCGTGCTTCCGACATCGGTGACCACAGCTCCCTCTTTGAGGCCTGCGGCCATTCGCTCCAAAGTCGGCACAACTGTGCGAACCGGCGTGCAGATCACGACCAGATCAGCCTCCGACGCGCCGTTTTCCAAATCGAGTGAGTAGTCGTCGATTGCCCCGAGTATCTTCGCACGCATCAGTTTCTGTTCCGTGCGTCCGATGCCGATGACGCGCCGTACGAGCGAATTCTTCTTGGCCGCCATCCCGAGCGAGCCGCCGATTAGTCCGACGCCTACCAGGGCGACGGTATCGAAAATAACTTCTGGCTTACGGCCTCGCATCAAACGTATCTGCCAACCGCGCGGGCCACTGCGCCGAGCTCTTTCATGAGCTTAGCGAAGTTGTCGGGAGTCAGCGACTGGGCGCCGTCCTTGAGGGCTTTTTCAGGGTGAGGATGAACTTCCACCATTATGCCATCCGCGCCCGCCGCAACGGCAGCCTTCGCAACCGGGGGCACGAGCTGGTAACGTCCGGTCCCGTGGCTGGGGTCTGCGACGATAGGCAAGTGGCTCAAGCCGAGCACGGCCGGGATACTCGATACGTCGAACGTGTTGCGCGTATGAGTCTCGAATGTGCGAATGCCGCGCTCGCAGAAGATGATGTCATAGTTGCCGCGGTTGGCGACATACTCGGCCGCCTGCAGCCATTCCTCGATGGTGGAGGACATGCCGCGCTTGAGCATCACTGGTTTCCTTACGGCACCGACCTCCTGCAGCAGCGAGAAGTTGGTCATGTTGCGGGTGCCGATCTGGAGTATATCGGCGTAACGGGCTACCAGTTCGACGTCGCGCGTGTCCATCACTTCGGTGATGATGGGCATACCGGTGGCCTCGCGCGCATCGGCCAGGATCTTGAGCCCGTCTTCACCGAGACCCTGAAAGCTGTACGGCGAAGTGCTTGGCTTGAACGCTCCGCCACGCAGGATGCTTGCACCCGCCGCCTTCACCGCTTTGGCCGTTTCAAGGGTCATCTCGGCATTCTCCACCGAGCACGGCCCAGCAATCACGATTACCTTTTGTCCGCCTATGTCCACCCCTCCGACCCGGACGATCGTTTTGTCCGGTCGGAACTCCCTCGAGACGACCTTATAGGGCTTCAGTATGGGTACTACTCTCTCCACATACGCGAGCGAAGAGAGCTGCTCGGCGATGACGGGCTTTTGGTCGTCGTGCGCGCCTATAACGCCGACTATGGTCTTCTCGACTCCTTTCGATAGATGAACCCCGTAGCCGCGCTCCTTCAGGTTAGTTACCAGCTCATCAATGTCCGCGTCGGTGGCTGACGGGGCAAGTATGATGATCATGCGGCCAATACCTCACGCAGTGTTGAGATGAATCGTTCGTTTTGTTCGTCAGTCCCGGTTGTCACGCGGATATGGGTCGGTGCACCGAATATGTCACCCGTGCGCACGATCACCCCGCGCTTCATAAGCTCTGTAAAGACCTGCTTGCAGTCACGCATAAGGTCGATCCAGATGAAGTTGGCCTGCGTCGGCGTATACGGCAGACCCATCTTTTCGAGCTCCGCGTAGATGAAAGCCTTCGATCGCTGGTTCTGCTTTCGAGTTCGAGCAACCTGTTCCGGGTCCCGCAGGCTCGCAATCGCGCCGGCCTGCGCCACGCTGTTGACGTTGAACGGCAGCCTGACCCTTTCCAGAAGTTCTATCAGGTGCACCGGCGCGACGCCGTAGCCGACTCTGAGACCGGCGAGCGCATATATCTTGGAGAAAGTTCGCAGCGCGATGACGTTTCGGCCCTGCCGTATCCACTCAATCGAGCGGGTATAGCCCGGATCGTCAACGTATTCGTAATAGGCTTCGTCCAGCACCAGGATGCAGCGCTCGGGCAGTGCGTCGAGTACTCGTTCAACGGCGTCGGCCCACACGATTGTCCCGGTAGGGTTGTTCGGGTTCGAGATGAAAAAGAGTTTGGTACGTTCGTTGACGGCAGCGAGCATGGCGTCCAGGTCGTGCGTCCAGTCCTTCAAGGGGACCATCTGCGCCGGGCAGTCCATCAGGGTTGCCGCCGCACAATACTGTACAAAACTCGGGTGCGCCTGCACAATCTCGTCGCTGCTGTCGAGCAGCGCCACGCCGATGTAGTGTATGATTTCGTCCGCGCCGGACCCGAAGATCAGCATTTCAGGCTCCACGCCCAGGTGCTTCGCTACGGCATGCCTGAGCTCGTAGCAGCTTCCTTCCGGATACTGGGCTACGTTCTCAAGGGCAGCTCTCATTGCCTCGAGCGCTTTCGGCGAAGGACCCAACGGGTTCTCGTTTGACGCCAGCTTTATGATGTCATCTATCCCCAGCTCGCGCTTTACTTCCTCGATGGGTTTGCCCGGAACGTAGGGCGTGAGCCGAAGTATGCACTTCCTGCACAGGTCGGTTGGTTGCGTCACAGGATGTCCTCCTTACTACGCAGAAAGGATAGCACAAACCCGCTCGTGCTCGCAACGCGAGGGTCCCCGGGCGGTTGCGACAGGGGTGTTTTCATTCTGTGGACACGACCTAGTGGGCACGCGCGCGGCGGTTCCCGAAGCATACAAACGGCTCCCGCCTGAGAGAACAACGCTTTCGGCTGACGGCGGGGCAAGTCCGGAGGGCGCCGCGGTTGAGTTGCAAAAGTCAGGACTTGTCGTTGGACGGTTTGACGTGAGTACCGGGTTCGTCTACGGTGTCTGCGGTGTCGGGCTCTATATGGGTGACGACGTGAGTGCCGGGGTAGCGTTCGCGCATCTCGTCCTCGATCCGCTCCGCTATCTCGTGGGCTTCCTCGATTGTGATATTGCCAGGGACGATAAGGTGATAGTCGATCTCACGAAACGGGCCGGACTTGCGAGTCCTGAGCTTGTGGTAGCCGACTATTTTCGGGTTGCTCATGACCAGTTCCCTGAGCTCACCGAGTTCGCCCTCCGGCAGAGCCTGGTCCATCAGCGGTCCTGCGGCCTTCCAGGTGAGGGAAAACGCTACGCGCATAATCATCAGCGCTACTCCGATCGCCACTATCGGGTCGACGACATGCCACCCGGTAAGCCTGATAAGGCCTAGACCGGCGAACACACCCAGCGAGGTCCAAACGTCGGTTGAAAGATGATGGCCATCCGCCTCCAGTGCGATTGAGTCAGCCTCCCTGGCCACTCTGAAGAGGTATCTCGAGATGAGCGTGTTCGCGACTATCGAGACGCCCATCACCACCAGGCCTAACTCTACCGTCTCGACCGGCCTGGGGTGGCGCAGTTTGTCGACCGATTCGTGGATAATGAAAATCGCGGCCAAAAGAATGAGCACCGCTTCGAACGCGCCTGAGAGGTTTTCGACCTTGCCGTGACCGAATGGGTGCTCCTTGTCGGCCGGTCGACCGGAGACCCGCACGCTCAGAAACGCGATCACCGAGGCGAATAGGTCCAGCCCCGAGTGAGCGGCCTCCGAGATAATGCTGACCGAACCGCTCATCACGCCGATGATCAGCTTTGCCGCTACCAGCACCGAGTTCGATGCTATCGACAGGCCTGCTGCTAATACCTTTCGATCCAACCGCTGCCTCCCGGTGTCAAACGCGAGCATGTTAGCACCCCTGCGGGTCGTCGTCAACGCTTCGCGCCCGGAGGGTGACAGTTCAGTTAGGCGGAAATCATCCGGTGCTGAACTTGTTTCAGCATCCAGGCCCCGCAGGGAACGGTCCGGAATCAGGTTCAGAATGACCGGGTTGCGGACGTTTGCGGCCGCTAAACCCAACCGATACGTGTTTTCTTGTACCCTCTGTTGGTGGTATACTCACACCAGACGAGGTGAGATGCTATGAAGTGTGCGAAGTGCGGACTAGATCTGCCTCCCAACGTCAAGCAGTGTCCCAAATGCGGCAATGTTAACGAGTTCACGGATGTCGAAAAGCCTCGAAAGACCAGGCCGGTCGCATGGATTATAGCTGTCCTGGCAGTGGTTGCGATTGCGGCAATCGCGGTTGCGGCGATCGTGTCGTCGCGCGCGAAGCCGACCATCACGCAGGCCCCGCGCGGAAACCTCCCTCCGGGCAACATCGTAACGGCTCCGCCTGCTCAGCCGCAGCCGGGCAACGTCGTGACTGCTCCGGCCCCTGTGCCGCCTCCTGGGGCGGTAAGCCCTCCCGGGGCGACCAAGCCCAAGCCGCCCAAAGAGGTTGTAGATTACCTTGAGTTTGTGAAGAAGGTCGAGGAGCATCGCCAGATGCTTCTGAGGGATACCGGCGTTGCGCTCGGGCTCGCAGCCGGAGGCAGTCAGGCGACGACGCTGCTCAAAATGATCGAGATGGCTTCCGACCCAGACAGCAAGGAGAATCTCGATCCGCTCAAGGACGCTAAGACCGAGCTTATACGGCAGTACAAGAACTGGCTCAGCACCCTGGAATACTTCGACAAGAAGCCGGCTCCCGATCAGTGCCGAGAGTTCTCGGGCGCATATCGTGACGTGCTCTACAAGGAAACGATGGCAATAGGAACCGTAGCGGCGGGTCTCCAGAAGGTGAACATTATGGACCCGAAGGATATGTCGAGGCTGCTTGGCGAGTTGCAGAAGATGAAGAGGGATCCATCCATACAGCGCGGCATCGATGCCGCGGTCGACAAAGCCGATGCCAGGCTCACGGAACTTGTCTCGAAATACGATATGGAGAAACCTTTCAGTGTTCTGCGGGAGGAGCAGACCGGCGGCAGCATTATGGGATTCTAAGACCGACGCGGCAAACACGTCGCGCTGAACGCGTTGAAGCCTCTCGGCGTCGTTGGGGTGGAGATCGCTCGAGGCATCCGGCTCGACGGGACCACTCAGAATTAACAGATTACCCGGAGACAGTTCAATTCTGCGGGAATCCCGCCATCTTGAACTTGTTTCAGCCTGCAGGCCCCGCAGGGATCGATCCTGAATCGAGTTGAGGACGACGGGATCCCACGCGTTTGCGCCCGCTAGAATGAACTGGTAGATTGTCCCGAGGTAGTCTCGATGTCCGACTGCTCCAAGCCCTTCCCGACGGATCGAAACAACCGCCTCCCGAGAACGACGGTCTTGGGTTCTGAGGCCCTTGCAATAGAATCTGAACCCGGCGTTTTCAGCGACTCGACGTTTCTCAATTAAGCGGGAGAATCGCCGAAAACGCGCCTCTCGCGACAGCTCGCGGCATTCGCGTCGTCATTGACTACTCCTTGTTCGTATGTTACTCTAACTGAGGCCTTTTGTGATCTGGGAGCGTAACCTTGCCCGCCAACAAGGCAGATAGCGAAATCAACACACTCATCCGCGCCAGGTACCCGATAATCTATGTGGTTTCGTGGGAGGAAAGGCGTGTGGAGGATGCGATTCGCGGAATCGCCGGGTCGGGCAAGTGCCTGTTCACGTGGACCGCGACTCGCGGCATCGAGCCTGCCGGTGCGTCGGTCGGCAGGACTGGTTCGGCCCAATCGGCCCTGGATTTCGTTGAGTCCTGCGAGGACGACGCGCTTTTTGTTTTCAAGGACCTGCATCCGTATCTAAGCGACACGATCATAGTCCGACGGCTGCGCGATTTGGCGGCTCATCTCAAGGTCAGCAGAAAGACCCTGATAATCGTCTCGCCGATACTCAAGCTGCCAGCGGAGCTTGAGAAAGACGTTACCGTTGTGGATTATCCGCTGCCCTCGTACGAGGACCTTGGCGCGCTGCTGGATCTGATCGTTGAGAAAATGAAGCGCGACGGAGCCGATGTGGACGTGTCGATCGGCGCCGAACTTCGCGAACAGGTTATCAGGGCGGCTCAGGGAATGACTCTCGCGGAGGCCGAAAACGTATTCGCGCGGAGCCTGGTCGAGAAACGCAGGTTCGACGTAAGCGTAATACTCACGGAGAAGGAACAGATCGTCCGCAAAAGCGGATTGCTGGAGTACTACCCGGCGACTGAGAAGTTCGAGCAGGTCGGCGGGCTGAAGTCACTCAAGCAGTGGCTGACGAACCGCAGCGGAGGATTCAGTGCACGCGCCAGGGAGTTCGGCCTGCCAGAGCCGCGCGGAATACTGCTGCTCGGGGTCCAGGGGTGTGGCAAAAGCCTATCGTGCAAAGCA
>JBMFPI010000069.1:0-12271 GCA_049969195.1 Armatimonadota bacterium | reverse complement strand
CATACAGAGTCCGTCATGCCTGGCTATACGCACCTTCAGCACGCTCAGCCGATCACGCTCGGTCACCATCTGATGGCGTGGTTCTGGATGCTGGAGCGGGACAAAGGTCGGCTGGCTGATTTCCTGAAACGGCTCGACGTATCGCCTATCGGGTCGGGGGCTCTGGCAGGTACCACGTTGCCCATAGACCGGTGCTTTGAGGCTGAAGAGCTCGGGTTTGCTTGGGTGTCCGAGAACAGCATCGACTCGGTTTCAGACCGGGACTTTGCCTCCGAGTTCCTAGCGGCTGCCGCGATTTTGATGACTCATCTCTCGCGATTCGCAGAGGAAATCGTGATCTGGAACACAAGTGAGTTCGGTTTCATCGAGCTGGACGACTCGGTCGCGACCGGTTCATCGATAATGCCCCAGAAGAAGAACCCGGATGTGGCTGAACTCGTCAGGGGCAAGTCCGGACGCGTAATCGGCGATTTAGTGGCACTTCTCACCCTCCAGAAGGGCCTGCCGATGGCCTACAACCGCGACCTGCAAGAGGATAAGGAACCGCTTTTCGACGCGGTTGACACCCTCCGAATGTCGCTGGAGGCGTTTACTTTGATGCTGGCGAGTGCGAAGTTCAACGTCGACCGCATGCATCAGGTGTCAAAGGACGGCTTCTCGACCGCCACGGACCTGGCCGAGCACCTGGTCCGGCAGGGAGTCCCGTTCAGGAGCGCACACGAACAGGTCGGCAAATTGGTGGCCTGGTGCATTGAGAACGGCAGGGAGCTATCCGACCTTACCATCGACGAGATCCGGCGTTTTGCACCCGAAGCTGCTGAAGATATTGTCTCGCAGCTCACAGTGGAAGCGAGCGTGGCGGCAAGGTCGAGCTACGGGGGCACCGCGCCGTCGGAGGTCAAACGTCAGATAGAAAAGGCCAAACGGATACTTGCGGGTGAGACTTAGCCAGCAGCGTCCGGCGACTCATGAATAAACGACTACAACCGCTTGAGCATTTTCACCACCGCAACGTTCTGGTCCCACTCAAAATCTACCTCGTCCATCAGATGCCGAATCAGGTAGAGACCAAGTCCGCCCTCGCGGCGGAGATCAGGTCTGGCTGGTACTTCCGGTCGAAAGCACCCTGCGACGCTGTTGCGCACCTCTACGAGCAATCCGCCTTCGCAAACGATGCATCTGATGTCGACGTTGTTGAAATCACCGCGTGGACAACCGTATTTGATGGCGTTCGTGCAAGCCTCGCCGACGGCGATCTTCAGGTCCTCGATCTGATCCGGGTCGAAGCACATCCGTCTGGCGATGCCCTCAACCGCGCAGCGCACTACAGCCACATACTCCGGCGCGCTGGGAATCTCCAGCTCGACCACTTCGCCCTGCTTCAACCCACTAACCTCCTTGTCAGCTAGAGGCGAGGCTCCTCCGACAAAGCATCACCGGGCCCGTTGCCGGCGCCCTGTGCGCTTCGTCTGCTTCATCCGAAGTCGTTTGCGATAGAACGCAAACCCGGCGTTTTCGGGCCGTTCGACGCTCCGCAACCAGACGAGGAAGTCGCCAACTCGTCTATCGCAACAGCCTCGCTAATCCAGGACAAGCTCGCAGTAACGGGAGCTTCCGAACGTGCTATCGATGCAGCCTTCGGAAGCAATCCCCGAAGCAACTCATCCGTAATTGTTGGCGAGCTACGCCCGACGCTGTATGCCCGGAGGAACAGGAACTCACGAGGCATCCGACCATCCGGGTCAATTACGCGTGGGAACAGCGCACCAACCGTTCGGGACCGGATTCGGTAATGCGAAGGAGGAAAAAGAGGTCGCTGCGATAGAACGCAAACCTCGCGTTTTCGGTAATTCGAAGCCGCGTGACTAAGCGGGACAGTCGCCGAAAACGCGCCTGCCGCGTATCAGTTCAGCCTACCGGGCGCAAACGCCCGGGACCCCGTCATCCTGAACTCAATTCAGGATCGATCCTTGCGGCGCCCGGATGCTGAAACAAGTTCAGCATGACGTGATTCCCACGGAACTGAACTGTCTCACTACCGCAACAGCCTCAATGAGGGATACGGGATACTTCCGGCTGTCCGGACAGTGTCGGCTAGAAAGTGAGGTCACCCCAGCCGCGCAGCCGGATGCTGCGGCGATTGGTATCCCAACCAGTAGGGATGGAGCCCTCCACAATACCCGTCACGCTCACAAAGTCACCAACGCCGACCGGTATGCTTGAATCGGGGCACTTCACCAGGACACCGACGCGGCCCATATAGTCGCGGATGTTGCTGCCGTCATCGACCCAGATCGTGTCATTGACCCTGGCCGTAACCCTGCCCGCGACGCGCACAAGCAGGCCGATATTGTTGAGGCCCACGCCGGCGAGACCGTTCTCCTCAATCACGCCCGGCACAGTCACCGAGCCGGACACGACCGACGCCCCACCCACCGAGCGGCACTTCATTCCGAGCGGCCTGACCGGGTTCCCCGAAGACGATCTGGTTATGGACGTAACCGAGCTTATCTGCCGCTCCGACGGTTTTGTGCTCAGAATACGTGTAGTGACCTTTCCCGTGAGGCTGATCTCGTCTCCGACGGCATATCCGCTGCCTGTGTAGGCTACACGTATGCCGGCAGACCGATCACGGTCCTGAACATACAGGCAGCCCGATGCCGGAAATACGGCCGAAACCAGCTTGTTCTTCAGGTCGACCGTGCTGTTTTCGGGCAGAAGTTTCGCCTCAAAACAGGTCAGCGAGTGCGGAACCGCAGATACGCAGACGCCTGTGGAGTAGTGGCCGTCGGCATCATGGGCAAAGGCCGTGTAAAAACAGGGCGTCCCGTTTTCGATCCCCACGTGATCGAAGCCGTCGCTCGAGCCGGGCTGTGCAGGTCGGTCGCAAAGGCGCGTGCCGTCAGCAGGACTAGTCGGGTAGCCCGTAGTCTTGAACTGAATCACCGTTCCGGTGAAATTGGCGCTCGTGGGATTGGTCCAGGTGAGCCGAACGACCCGGTCGGAAGGCGCGGCGGCCAACGACGTAACCGGCCCGGGCGGGTACGCGGTGATGACCAGGTCGAGCTGGGTGGTTTGGTTCTCGTGCACCTGCACGCCGGGAACGGTCGTGCCGGCATAATAGAGCTTGTTGGCGAGGACGGTGTAAGTTCCGACGGGGAGCTGGATTGAGTAGCTACCTCCCGGGATCGAAGCTGTCTCATATGCCCCGGCGGCGACCGTCGCGTTAGCTATCCCGTTCCCAAACTGATCCAGTACCCGGCCCGCGATCGTTCCCGACGGCCCTCCGGGCGGGAGGTTGTGTTTTGTGTACCACGTGTTGAATACACCGGTTCCGCCGGCCTGGTTTGAGTTTTCCACCCAGACGACGGTCAGCACTCCCGCTCCGTAGCTTATATCTGCGGAAAACGAGTTTGTGTTGGCTGTGTTGGAGATGTTTGTCCACGCGCTCCAGGTGCCGGACGAGTTTGTGGTGTACCATATCTCGCCGACGCCATAGGAGCTGTTGTCGGCCACCACGTGGCAGAACCCGCGGTCGTCAACGGCTATTTTCGGCCTGATCAGGTTCGAGATGCCTCCGGGTAGCGCGACCGGCGCGGTCCAAGAAGACCCGTTCCACTTCTGATACCAGTTCTGGTTCTCTGCGTTGTAGACGACGTGCACCTGGTTGTCGGGTCCCGCGGCGATCCCCGGCGTCGCGGGGCCTGTTTGCTTCGTTGATATCTCCTGCCTGGGCTGCCACACCCCGCCGACTCGCCGGCGGGCGTTTATGTGGTAGTCGCCCGTGATGCGCTCGGCCCAGACCACGGTGACATCGCCGTTGGGAGAGATGACCAGGTTTGAGTTCACCGAACCGTAAACCGCTCCCCCAGGGGTGTTGGATATGTTGATCGGCGCTCCGAATCCGCTGCCCGTCCACTCCGAGAAGAAGATGTCGTAGTTGTCGTCGGCATAGAGTGCCTCGTCCCACGTCACCAGCGGCCCGACTGCTCCGCGCACCGCAATAGCCGGACGAAGGGACTTGATGTCGGTATTGCTGGCGTTGTAGATAGGCCCCCAGGATCCGCTGAACTTACGATACCAAGTCTCAAAATTGGACCCGGTCTGGTCACTGGTCCACGCCACGTGTACGTCGGAGCCGTCTACCGCGACCACAGGCCAGTAGCAGTGTATAGGTCCGCCTTGCGAGATTTGAGTCGGCGCAGCGAACGAACCGGCGATGTTGTTTGTGTACCATATCTGGAACGTAGTGCCGCCGACACGCTCTCGCCACACTACGTAGGCCCTGCCGTTCAGATCCGACGCAACGCGCGGGTCCAGGCTGTCCTGGGACGTAGAGGCTACCGGCGCAGGAGTTGTCCAGCCGAGGGCGGAGCCGGCCGGCACCGATGCAGCCAAGATCAAACAGAGGAGTCCCTGTGCCGCGCAGATCGTCCGAGCCCAGGTTCGGTAGTGCGCTTGCGGACGGTCAGGTAACCAAACTTGTCTCAGCCAGTGCAGCATGGTAAGCCCTCGCCTTGCCCGCGTTCCCCCGCAGCTTCTTGGCTCACTGAATCTTCCTGAGATCATCGTAGCTTCTTATATGGATGCAGCGGCGGTTGGTGGTCCACCCGACCGGTATGCTGCCTTCAACCACTCCCACAACGCTGACCATATCGCCGATGGCAACCGGAATGCTCGTGTCCGGGCACCGAACCATCACTCCAATATTCCCGGAGTAGTCCTTGATGTTGCTGCCGTCGTCAACCCAAATGGACGAACTTACCCTCGCTTTGACCCTGCCCGCCACGCAGACGAGCAGCCCTATGTTGTTCATCCCCTGGCCGCGGGTGCCGTCCGACTCGCCTACCCCGAGCAAGTATGGTGGCATATCACCTCCGCCGACGGAACGACACTTCATCGCAAGCGGCCTGACAGCGTCTCCGGACGCCACTTTCGACACCGAAGCGGAAGTTACTACGCGCTCCGACTTCTGCCCGCTGAGCAGGCGCGAAGAGAGTGTTCCTGAGACGTTCACCCTGTCGCCGACCGCCAACCCCGCGCCCGAGTGCATAACCCTGATGCCCGCCGCCCGGCTGAGGTCCTCGACGTAGATGGCGCCGTCTGCTGCGAATATGGCTGTAACAACCTTGTTGATCAGGTCGACGATCGTGCCGTCAGGCGACTCCTGTTTGAGGCGGCCGATGGATATGCCGCTGGGCACCGCAGCGGCATACCGAGGTGCGGAATACCGACCCGTATCGTCGTATGACCAGACCGAATAGAAATAGGTCAGGTCGTTGATAAGCCCGGAGTGGACGAAGCTATCTGAGGCGCCGGGCACGGCGGGTCTGTCGCAGACAAGCATCCCATCAGCGGGACCCGTCGGAAATCCTCCCAGCTTGCAGCGAATCAGCACGCCTTTGCAATTGATGCTGGGAGGGTTGGTCCAGTACAGCCTGACGAGCGAGTCCGAACCCGCGGCTGTAAACGAGGTCGGCGGTTCGGGAGGCGGCAGCACCGCCGCGGTCGTGAAGTAGACAGCGCCTACGCCTGGCCATTCGCCCTTCCGTTCCACCCACAGGACCCACGGCTTGTTGGCGGAATCAAGAACTATGCAAGATGCGTCCGCTTTGTATGTGTCCGGTCCAACTCCGATGAGTTCCTCCGAGCCGAAACTGCTGAAGTTGTACGTAGTATAGTAAATCTCCACATCCCTGCGATAAGTGACGTGCATCAGGTTGGACGCGTCAAAAGCGGCGTCTAGGCAAACTCTGTCGCCCCAATCGGCTATGGGCGTCCAGGCGGACCCGTCCCAGCGACGATACGCGTTGAACTTGGTGACGCCGTCGGCTTTCATATCCGTCCACCAGACATTGGGACGGTTGAATCGGTCAAGAACCAGAGTTGGACCTTTGCCGTACTGGTCGCCGGAGAGACGGGTCCATTGGGCAGACGAGGGCCAGGTAATGCCCAGGTCCGGGCTTTTCATGTAGTAGAGCAGGTCCTTGCCGGTGAACCCGTCGTGCCAGACAACGTGGATGCCGTCGCCGGTCTTCTCGACGCACATGTCGGGGTTGCAGGAGCCGTAGCCGACGGATGCGCCGTTGTTCGTCAGATTGACGGCCGGCTGCCACACTCCGCCGACGCGCCTGCGATAGATCAGGTCCGCCTTGCCCCCGACACGATTGCCCTCCGACCACAGGACATGGACGTTGTTGAACCGATCGACCCCGATCCGCGGGTAGGTGCAGCTATCGGAATCGTTGCCCTGGCCATCGCTCAATTGAGTCGGGCCAACCCATGAGGTGCCGTTGTATTCCCAGTGGTAGACGGTATAAGGTGTGTTGGTGGTGCCGTCGACGCGGAATATGGCGACTACGTGAACGTGGCCGTCCGGCCCGATGTCCATCTGCGCGCTGGTGGTCTTGTAGCCGGGGCCGGGGAGCATTTCAGGTGCGGACCAGTAGGTGCCCATCCACACGCTGTGGTAAAGGCTTTCCACCGCGTATTTGGCCTGGTACACAGCGTGCAGCGTGCCGTCCGGGCCGAAAGCAAGGCACGGCGATCCCGCGCCCGAGCTGCTGGGTGTAAGACACGTCTCGCCGGACCACGCAAACGCGTTCACGGACAACGACAATAACGCAACAATGAGCGCTGCTTTACGCGTCAATCGTTTTACCCTCCCTCCACCTGCAGATTAACGCGAGCATGCGCATTTGTCAAGGGGTTGCTTTATCAGTTCAGTCTAGTTGGCGCAAACGCTCAAGACCCCGCCGTCCTGAACTTGATTCGGGATCGATCTCTGCGGCGCCTGGATGCTGAAACAAGTTCGGCATGACGTTATTTCGGCAGAACTGAACCGTTTTGGGTTACTCTGATGCAGGAAGGACTCCGACTGCTGGGATACGCGCGATTCCGGCAGTTTTCTCGCTCAGTTAAGGAGCGTCGAATCGTCGAAACGCCGGCCGTTTGGGTTCAGTTGCAAAGACGTCGGACTAGAACGGCTTGACGACGCCGTTCGGGGTGAACCCGCGAGGGCTGAGGACGAGGGCGTCGATGGCAAAGTAGTATCGGCTGTCGGAGGCCCGGCGGCCCTCAACCCGAAGCTTGACGGTGTGTTTGCCGGGCATAAGATTTGCCGTACCAATCTTGTACCACGCCAGCCCCCTGGCATATCCCTGTGCGTCGGAGCCGGCTGCGACCGGGCTCCACCCGGTTTCGTCGACGCTGTAGCTCACCGGAGATCCCTCTGAGGGCGGTGTAGCGGCAAGCCAGATTTCGTAGCTTGAGCTACTGCTAACGTCGAAGGCGAATGAAGCGGTGTATGGGTCAAGCGGGGGATCGTCCCGGGTATCAATCACCAGAGCCAAATTGCTGCTTGCGCCCGGAACAGAAACAGACCCGTCGAAGTTGTGCGCAGACGACAGTTCCCCCTCTATCCAAACGTCGGCACCGAGCCGTGTAAGCAGTTCCATCAGGCTCTGCTGCGCCATTCCGTATGCGATGAGTGGTGAGCCCTTTTTCATAACACCCTTCGCCCGTTCCAGCGCCGACCTGGCGTTCTTGACGTCAAGCCCGGCCCTGTCCGCTTCGACGATCGTCTCTGAAAGTCTCTCTATCTCTGCAGTGGCCGTCTCATATGGGAAGACAAGCTTGATATCAAGGCCCTTGAGGACTATCGGCACATCGGTTAGCGTCACCCTGAACGTGCCGTCCTTCTTTTTCTCTATGCCCGATTTTTCGGGGAAGACGACCGTCGGGAACCCGGTCGGACCGGCCTTGAGCGTAACCGTCTTCGGCCCTATCGAGGACCACAGGCAGGTCCTGTCCTCCCCGACCAGCGCATAGGCCAACAGACCGTCGCCGATGTAGGTCGTTGTCCCGATCCGGAGTGTCGGCAGCCACCAGGTGTCCTGTGCCAGACGCTTGACGTATGCTCCGGTAGCCGGTGTAACCGGATACTCTATTACCCGGGGCTTGAACTCGGCCAAGTTCGCCAAGTTGAACTTGCTCTTGAACGACTTCAGCCAGTCCAGGTATCCGGGATCTCCGGCAAGGCCGTAATCCTGATCGGAACCATCCCCCGCATCAGGGGAGCTCGCCCGGGAAACGTCCAGATAGAACCCTTTGCATCCTAACTCCCGCAGGGTGTCCACACCCGACGCGAAGACGTTCTCGCTGGGATAGCTGCCGGATGCCGTCGCAACCTGGTTTGTTTGTGTCCGAGGAAACGCATCCGGCGAAATCAGTGCGAGGAGACACGTAGTCTTCGCCGACTCTTCCGCAAGCGAGTACACCGGCCCCACGACACCGGCGATGCCCCTGTCGGCGGCAGAAGCTCCGTCGGCAACTGCAGCTAGGCCACCGATGCCGTAGGGGTTTGCGTATATGCGGTGATATTGGGAGCACTTGAAGATGACGGGCACATCGGCGACCTGCTTGCGGATCGCATCCGCAATCGCGTTCATAAACTCCTGTGCTGAGGCGTCGCGGTAGTCCGAAATGTCGCGCCATAACCGACTGGCAGTCGAGTCTACCGAGTGGAAAGTTGCGCTCGCGCGATCATAAGCACAGCTAAGGCCGCGGCCCTGATTCCACAGAGGGATCAGTCTTGCAGCCTGTTCTATGGTGTCAACAACGTCGATGAGGCCCCATGCGACATTGAGCGCTCCTTCATGCACGTGCTTCTTTGTCAGATACGCTTCCAGGCCGAGTCGAAAACCCGTAGAGTCCGGCACGAAGCCCGCCATTTCCGCGCTGAAGTCCATTTTTGAAGTGAACGGCTCCAGGAAAAACCGCAAACCCGGGCCAAACTTGATCTTTTTCAGGAAGCCGATCAGTCTGTCCCGAAACTCATCGAATCCGCTCCAGAGGTCCCCCGCCCCACCCTCGCCGACGGGTTTGAACGATTTGCGGGGATACACCACAAGCACTTCGCCGGGTTTCAGCGGATCGGACAGATTGATCGTAACCTTGCCGTCCTTGACTACGGCACCGCCGGTCGCCTGGATGGAGTTGTCGGCCTTCCTTGCAACCACGTAGATTGCGGAGTCCACCCCGGGCCAGATGCTGGTGATGGAGGTCTGAGGATGCGGGCCTTCGAGCCGGTACCGACCGGGAGAGATGACATAGCCTTTCAACGCCTCGCGGGGGTTGTCGTTGAGTTCGACGCCGTACGCAAACCCGTTCGAATCCAGGTAGTCAATCAGCTTTTGCCAGGCGGCGGGGTCGGTCTGGCTTGCCGGGCCAGGCCCTTTGACGATAACGTCGGTTATCCCCGCAGACTTCATCTTCTCAAGTAATCTGACGTCGGCCTCGAAATTGGCGTCGCTAAGCCCCAGCGCGATGCAGCGGGAGCGAAAGACAACCCCTGTGGGCACGAAGGGACGGCCATCCCAGATCAGCGTGTGAGCCTCGCTGACGCTCCAAGCGTGCTGTGCCCCCGCGCCGTCCGTATAGGTTCCGGAGGTCTTATACTTCAGACCGAAGCCAAGACACGAAGTGCTTGCGCAGATAAGGGGGATCAGCGTGAGTGAAACGAGGACGCGTGCCTTTACCATAAATCATCCTCAGGCTGTTGCGATAGGCGCGTTTTCGGCGATTCTCCCGCCTGGTTGAGGACCGTCGAATCGCCGAAGACGCCGGGTTTGCGCGCTATTGCATTAACTTTGTGCTCATCCCGGAAAACTCGTGGGCGGATCTCGGCGAGTCGATCAAAGCTTAGGACGACTCCCCCCACCGCGGTGTTCCAGATACCGGCGCCGGAAAACGCCCCCATTACCCGGCTCTTCTACGCCTCGTGGTTTTCCGCTGTGTTTGCCGCGCGGCGCGCGCAGCATGCTCTGAGTTCCTCGACGATCAGATCCGCGTCCACGTCGTGCATCATCGCGCCTTCGGCAATGGTGCCGCTCGTAGCCCCGGCGCACGTTCGGCACGGCATATTGTGCCTGTCGAAAACCTCGATGCACTCCGGGAACTCCCTCAATACATCTGCTATGATCGTGTCCTTCGTGATTTCCATGATCTCCATGCTTCCAGCCATCACCTACAGTGCGCCCCTGCCGATCCGGCACCGACCACCGAAGGCCGATAGCCCGTAGCTACATAAATCGAACACCTAAGAACGTCTGAACCAGCGACAAGGTCGTCACCATGCCCGCCGCAACCTGAAGGAATCCCATATTCCAGACTCGCTGGAAGCTTGTCGCGCGCAGGTTCGGTTGTTCGTGAAATCGTCTCAGGAGTTCGTTGCCAGCCGCGACCCCGTTGGCGAGCTGCCGCTCAGACGGGTCTCTGGTAGTCACTAGGTACTGCAGCCACCCACCGATGGTCCGCCAGCCGATGGCCACCACGACGAGGGCGAGCAGCACGCTTACACTGCTGCTGACCCTGGTAGTCAGAATCACGAACACGCCTGCCGCCGCCATCAGGTTGGTTCCACAACGCGGATGCACTCGAGGCATACGGCGCACGTTCTCGAGAGTCAACGCCTCGCCGGCCTCTATGGCGTGAACGGTCATATGTTCCGCCGCGTGATAGCCCGAAAGCGGCGACAGCCGCATCAACACAAAGAAGACCACAACGGTAAGAGCGGTTGTCACATAGAACGCAATGTCGTAGACGTTCGGCTGGTAGGTAAGCGGAGTTGATCGGAGCATAGCAGATACATCAATGCCCGTTGCCGCGGAAAACAGCCTCTGCAGGGCATCTACAATTATCCCGGACAGCACAATCATGGCCGAGAGCGACACGCCCGTGAGGAACAGACCCGCGTTCCCGGCACCGCCGCTGACGGACCCCGTAGTGAGACGCACGCCGAGAGGAGTCGCCATACCCGCCACCTGGGGAGGCCGCAGGTTCCTGGTCAGCAAGCCCACGACATCCCGCCGGTAAAGCACGCCCCGGAACGAACCTGTTCCATCCGTAACGGCCAGAACGTCTTCGCCAGTCGAAGCAAAAAGCGCGGCGGCTTCCTTCAGGCTGACTCTCTCGTCGATGAGCGTCGCACCCGGCTCGATCAGCAAGGCTACCGGGGCGTCCAGCGCCGCTTCGACGTCGTCCGCGGCCGCAACGTGAGCAGCTATGGCCCTTTCGCTGACTGTTCCGATTATGCGCGTTTGGTCATGCACCGGCAGCCGCGAACCACCGGACGCGCGAATCAGCCCGGCGGTCCTGCGAACCGTGTCCGACGGGCTCAGCACGGGACAGGTCTTCACCAGTTGTGAGATGCCGTTATCAACCATGCGCTCACCGAGATCGTTCCGATAGAACGCAAACCCGGGGTTTTCGACGATTCGACACTCCTCGACTAAGCCGCAGCATCGCCGAAAACGCGTCTATCGCAACAGCCTCCGAGGTGTCAATTCAATCTTGCGGACGCACACGTCCAGGGCCCGTCATCCTCAACTCGATTCAGGATCCATTTATTCGGCATCTGGATGCTGAAACAAGTTCAGCATGACGTGATTCCGGCGAAACTGAACTGTCTCCGGCCTGTTGCCAGAAACCGGCTTTATGTGATAGGATAATATTCGCGATTTCGCGGCTGATTCATCTTGGGAGGACCATTCAGATATGTCAAATACCTGCGACGTGTGCGGCAAAGGCCCACAGTTCGGTCAGAACATTAGACACGTCCACTCCGGCGCGTGGGCGCTGCGCGCGCCCCGGACCAAGCGCAGATGGATGCCGAACCTGCAGACCGTGCGCACCCGCATCAACGGCGTCCCGAAGAAGCTTCGCGTGTGCGCCAAGTGCATCAAGGCAGGCAAGGTCATTCGTGCAGCGTAACACGGCCCGCGATATAGCACGCGTACCGGCGGCCCTCCGCGGCCGCCTTTCGCTTACATTCTAGCAGATACGGCCACAAAAGGGGAGGAGTTTCAAGTCGGACAGTCCGGTTCTGCGGAAATCGTATCATGCTGAACCGGTTTCAGCATCCAGGTGCCGAAGAAATGGATCCTGATTCAAGTTCAAGATGACGAGGTCCCCGGCGTCTGCGTTTGCAAGACTGAGCTGATACCAGCCTGCAGACTGTGCTGATGAGTGCGTTCTCGGCGGTTCGCCCGCCTAGTTGCGCAGAGTCGAATCGCCGGAGAAGCCGGGGGCCGCGCTGTGTAGTAACAACTTTAAGTCGAGACTTTCTGAACACATCGCGAAGGCAGTTTTCGAAGACAGTCGGGCTCTGCTAAACGGTCGCAGTTCAGGTGGCTGCTATGTAACCGTCAAACCATCCGCACCTTGCGAGGTGTTTGCTGCTGGTTCATACTGTCTCCATTGCTGAGTGCGT
>JBMFPI010000068.1:0-12419 GCA_049969195.1 Armatimonadota bacterium | reverse complement strand
GTTGACGGCGCGCTCTACTGCTCGATGGAGTTTGCTGGCGAGGCGATAGCCGAGCTCGACATGGCTGGGCGATTCACCATGTGCAACATGGCAATCGAAGCCGGCGGTAAAAACGGGATCATCGCTCCGGACGAGAAGACGCTGGAATACGTAAGGCCGCGCGCGAAGCGCAACTACAAAGTCTACGCGAGCGACCCGGATGCTTCGTACAAGCAGGTTATCGAGATTGATGTCTCGAAACTCGAGCCGGTCGTTAGCTTTCCTCATCTGCCGGAGAACGCGAAGCCGGTGAGCGAGGCCAAAAACATCAGGATCGATCAGGCCGTCATCGGCTCGTGCACCAACGGCCGGATCGAGGACCTGCGTGTTGCTGCGGGCATACTCAAGGGCCGGAAAGTCCATCCGGACGTTCGGCTGATCGTGATCCCGGCGACTCAGGAGATATACCTCCAGGCGATCAGGGAGGGGCTGGCAGAGATCTTCGTCGAGGCAGGCGGGGCGGTCTCGACTCCGACCTGCGGGCCGTGCCTTGGCGGGCATATGGGCGTTCTTGCCGCAGGAGAAAGGGCGATAGCTACCACCAACCGCAACTTCGTCGGCCGCATGGGCGATCCGAAGTCCGAGGTCTACCTGGCAGGGCCTGCAGTGGTTGCGGCCAGCGCGGTCTTGGGTCGCATCGGCAGTCCGGAGGAGGTGCAATGATCAGGGGCACTGTGCACAAATACGGCAGCAACGTCGATACGGACGTCATTATACCAGCGCGATATCTCAACACGACCGATCCTGCCGAGCTCGCGTTGCACTGCATGGAAGACATCGACGCGGAGTTTACAAAGCGAGTCAGGCCCGGTGATGTTATTGTGGCCGAGGACAACTTCGGGTGCGGCTCCTCCCGCGAGCATGCTCCTATCGCGATCAAAGCGTCGGGAGTCGCGTGCGTGATCGCCAACACATTCGCGCGCATCTTCTACCGCAACGCGTTCAATGTGGGGTTGCCCATACTGGAATGCCCCGAGGCGGTGGCGGGAATCTCCGACGGCGATACAGTCGAGGTCGATCTCGAATCGGGCCGGATCACTAATGTTACGACAGGCAAGACCTATCACGCCAGGCCTTTGCCGCCCTTTATGCGTGAGCTGATCAAGGCAGGAGGGCTGGTGAACTACGCCAGGGCGAAGCTAAATAATACGGCTCCAGAGGGGAGATGAGGAAGCCAATGCCCGACATAGTCGTCTACGATACCACCCTGCGCGATGGAATGCAGGGCGAAGGGATCAGCTTCTCCGAGGAAGACAAGCTCAAGATCGCGCGCAAGCTTGACGACTTCGGCGTGGCCTACATCGAGGGCGGCTGGCCCGGCGCCAATACCACCGATACGGAGTTCTTTCGCCGTGCAAAGGACGTGCAGTTCAAGAACTCGCGGCTGGTTGCGTTCGGGAGCACGCGCAGGGCAAAGCATAGTGCCGAAGACGACCCGCTAGTCGTTCGATTGCTGGAGGCCGACACCCCGGTCGTCACCATCTTCGGCAAGTCGTGGGATCTGCACGTCAGGGATGTGCTGAGGGTTACGCTCGATCAGAACCTGGAGATGATCAGGGATACGGTCGCTTACCTTGTCAGCCGCGGTAAGGAGGTTATCTTTGACGCAGAGCACTTCTTCGACGGGTACAAGGCTGATCCCGGGTATGCTCTGGCGACTCTAAAAGCTGCCGAGGAAGCCGGCGCGGCATGTCTGGTGCTGTGCGATACAAACGGCGGCACGCTTCCGAGTGACGTTGCCGAGATCACCGCTCAAGCCGGAAGACAATGCCGCGCTCCCATCGGAATCCACGCCCACAACGATTCTGAGCTGGCTGTGGCAAATACCATCGCTGCCGTTCAAGCCGGTGCGACGCACGTGCAGGGGACGGTCAACGGTCTCGGCGAGCGCTGTGGGAACGCCAATCTATGCAGCATTATACCGATCCTAGAACTCAAGATGGGCCTGAGCTGTGTTCCGAAGGGGTCCGTTGCGAGGCTTACGGAGCTTTCGCGCTATGTCGATGAGGTCGCCAATATCGTGCCAAACGATACGCAGCCGTTCGTAGGAGCCAGCGCATTCGCCCACAAAGCGGGGGTTCACGCAGATGCCGTCGAAAAGAATCCTCGTTCGTACGAGCATATCGATCCTGAGGCGGTAGGTGGCGTCCGGCGCATACTTATCTCGTCCTATGCCGGCGGCAGCAGCGTGGTTCAAATGGCCCGCCGATTCGATGTAGACCTGAAAAAACAGGACCCTGAGGTGAAAGCGCTTCTGGACCAGGTGATGAAGCTGGAGCGCGACGGCTACTCGTTTGAGGAAGCCGAGGCAAGCTTCGAGCTTGTGCTCAAGAAGTCGCTCGGGCTTTACCAGAAAGTTTTTGACCTGAAGGGCTTCCGCGTTATCGTCGAAAAACGCGGCCCAACCGAGGAATGCATCACCGAAGCCACGCTCAAGATCGCTGTTGATGGGATCGAGGCGTTCACTGTTGCAGAAGGCGACGGCCCTGTTCACGCGCTGGACAATGCCCTCAGGCTGGCTCTCTCGCGGTTCTACGGCAAAGAGCTTGCCAAGATCAAGCTCTCGGATTTCAAGGTTCGCGTTGTGAATACGAGGGCCGGAACGGCGGCGAAGGTTCGCACCATTATCGAGTCGCGCGACGCGGAGGGATCTTGGAACACCGTCGGCGTCTCTGAAAACATCATCGAGGCGAGCTGGAAAGCCCTTGCCGACAGTGTGGAGTACGGGCTCCTGAAACACCTCGGCAGGAAGTAGCGGAGATTCTTTGTGGATTCGGCGGCGCAATTCGGCTGCCTGAACGCGCGCTATGTTCAACCGCCGCACAGGTCGGCTGAGCATCGGCTCGGCGATCCGTTCGCAGTCCGTTTGCGTTAAGGGCTTAGAACGAGCAACACGGATTGAGATGCGAGTGATTGTAGCGCAACACGCCGGGATGTGTTTCGGGGTCAGGCGAGCGCTGGACCTGGTTGAATCTGAGGCGGATAGGGGTACACCGCTGGCAACCCTTGGCCCGCTGATTCATAACCCGCAGGTCGTCAGCCGGCTGGAACAGAAAGGCGTCAGAGTGGTTCGCGACGTGAAAGAAGCGGCGGGCGGCGCAGTCGTTTTGCCTTCGCATGGAGCAACGGCCTCTGTAAAAGATTGCGCCATCAAACTTGGACTGAGCGTAATCGATGCAACCTGCCCCTACGTGGCGAAAGTGCACGAAATCGCAAGACAACTTGCTTCGGCCGGCTATCTTGTCGTTGTGGTTGGCGATGCGGGACATACGGAGGTCAAGGCGATTCTGAGCGCGGCGGGCAAGGACGCGGTTGTAGTGGGCTCAGTTGATGAGGTCGACGCACACGACTGGTCGGGAAGAAAGGTCGGCGTCGTAAGTCAGACGACTCAGACCGCTCAGCGGTTCGGGGAGATTGTGGGACTGATTGCCTCGCGGGCGAAGGAGGTCCTCGCACACAATACGATCTGCCACGCGACCGCAGATCGCCAGTCTGCCGCGCGCGAACTGGCTCCTTCGGTGGATGCGATATTCGTGGTCGGCGGCCGCAACAGTGCGAACACAAACCGCCTCGCCGAGATTTGCCGTGAGTCCGGGGTGCCGACATTTCACGTCGAGACCGCAGAGGAAATCCCGGAATCGGCCGTCAAGGGTTTCAGGATAGTCGGCTTGACCGCGGGCGCGTCTACTCCCGACTGGATCATCGAGGAAGTAAAGTCGCGCCTGGAGGCTCTCTAAAGTTGGCCGGGATCATTGCCGCCATCGAACCCGGCAGTATCGCTGAAGAGCTGGGCTGGCATATCGGAGACGAGATCATCTCCATTAACGGCCGCCTCCTTCGGGACGTGATCGACTACCGCTTCTACTGCTCCGACCAGCATCTGCGAGTCGTGCTGCGTCGCCGCCACGCTCGGCATCTGCTGCGCGCCAGCGTACACGAACCAGGTTCCCGTGCTGTTGACCCAGGAGAGAGCCTTTTCGTCCGTTCCGCTTTCGGCCGAGGCGAAAAGAAAAGCTCGTACGAACTGCTCGAATACGACATCGAGAAAGACATTGATACCTCTCTGGGCGTCGAGTTCAGCGACATCCTCTTCGACGGCGTGCGCACGTGCGCGGCCAGATGCATCTTCTGCTTCGTTGACCAGCTTCCGAAGGGTTTGCGGAAGCCCCTTTATCTGAAAGATGACGACTACCGGCTCTCCTTTTTGGATGGCAACTTTATCACGCTGACAAACGTGAATGAGGAGGACATCGACCGCATCATTGAGCAACGCTTGAGTCCGCTTTACATTTCCGTGCACGCGACTGACCGGCGGGTGCGTGAACGGTTGATGGGTAAAAGATGCCCGGATATTCTTGAACAGATCGATGCACTGAGTGCGGGCCGCATCACTCTGCACACGCAGATAGTCCTGTGCCGCGGAATCAACGACGGATGGCATTTGGACCAAACGATCAATGATCTCGCGGGTCGCTATCCGACGGTCGCATCCATCGCCATAGTCCCCGCCGGCGTCACGCGACACCGCCGCAGCAAGTTCCCGCTCCAGGGGATTGATGTAGAATATTCCCGACAAATCCTAAACACTATTAGGCAACATCAGCAGCAGTTTCTGGTGAAAAAAGGAACGCGGCTCGTGTGGGCTGCAGATGAGTTCTACTTGAGTGCCGGGCGGCCTGTGCCTGCGAGGCCAGCGTATGAGGGTTTCCCCCAGCTCTCGAACGGGGTTGGACTAGTTCGGCTCTTCAAAGACTCGGGGGCCTACTCGCTGAGGCGGCTGCGTGCGGCTGGTGGTGTCGGGGTAGGGGGCCGCCAGGTTCCTGGATGCCAGTTCTCTCTGGTCACGGGCCTGCTTGCGGCGCCTTTGTTGAAGAGTTGGGCGGCTTCGACCGCGCGTTTCGGACTGGACATCTCGGTTCACGGGGTCAGAAACGCGCTGCTCGGCGATACTGTGACGGTCGCGGGCTTGATATCGGGGCGCGACGTGATCGACCAATTGAAAGGGGCACGCCTCGGCAGCGCGTTGTTCGTTCCCCGAGTGGCGATTCGAGACGGACGGTTCCTTGACGACGTGACGTTGGAGGATGTCGAGAAGAGTCTCGGCGTGCGGGTAGTCGTGACCGATCCACTCCCGCACCGACTGGTGCAACAGGTGCTTCAGGAGTGTAGCGTGCAAGCGAAGCCTGGCCGCTCGCGCAAATAATCGCTGTGGGCACGCCGGTGGATTGACGGAACCCGGTCCGTCGCACAAATCACGGTACAAACGGAAAGGACGGGGCGTTGCACCCGTCCTTTGTCAGCATTGCCTGGTCTTACGATAGGGGCATTTGTCGGGATCCGCCCGATTAGTCTGCGTTGAATCGGGCGAAACGCCGCATTTGCGTTCTATCGTAACAACCTCGGTCTTGCGACTGAGCTTCTACCAGCGGTCTCTCCGCTCGCCCGTGAAGTTGCGCTCGCTCTTCTGGGACTTGCGGATATCGCGGCAGGGCTTGCAGCGGATCGGTTCGCTGAACCCGCGCGACTGGAAGAACTCCTGCTCGCCGGCCGTGAATGTAAAGCTCTGACCGCAATCCTTGCAGGTTAGTTCCTTGTCCTGGGCCACGTGCGTTACCCCCTTGTTGATATTGATGTTGCGCTTCTGTTACTAACGGACCTAGCGAACGGGGGTTACTCTGCACCCAGGGCTGAAACGTGCCTTTTTCCGATTCTATCAGTCCAGTTCGGGGTTATCGACCCATCCCTCCGAACCACCAGAAGTCAAATTACATTATACCGCATCTTTGGCCCATCTAGAGGGCAAAAACGCTCCCCTTAGAAAAAAAGCAAGATTTCCCCGCACAGCGACGCTTGCGAAGTTTGGGTGCGCTCGGACGGGTGGAGCCGGCATCGTTCGACAGATCCGGCCGCACAGCATACGCGCCCCGGTGTTCAAATTTTGTGCAGGTGAACGCTGAAAGCTCAGCCTTATGGCACGATTTCTGCACAAGCGATCTATAGTGGCGTATCGACAGCCCGGTGTTGCGATGTTATCGCGGCAGTCGCTTTGTCGGGCGGGCAGTGTGGACGTCTTTTTCGACCGGGTGCCCTGCTCCGGCGCACGGTCGGACTCGAGCCCCGAGGGTTCGGGGCCGCTCACTCCAAAGGGCGAGTAGCCGCCACAACACTGGGACCTGCCCGGGGGCCAGGCGACTCCTCTGCCTGGTCCCTGGGCAGCTTATTGCGCTTGCCTGAGGTTATTGCGATAGCGTTTTCGGCGATTCGACGTTCCTCAAGTAAGTAGGAGAATCGCCAAAGACGCACGTACCGCAAAACCCAGGTACTATGGAAACGGCCCCGCTCTGACTTGCGGGGCCGCTGTCGGAAAGAAAGGAGAGAAAGGGATGTTCCGCTTCTATTGACGTTGTTACCCGGCTTCAGGTTCCCCCAAACATCGGAATTTCTGAAACCGTTTTTGGGATGCGGGCAGATGCATGCACAAATGCGCCGCGCTCGGCCCGTCGGGGGGCCCCAGCGGCACCGGGCCAAAAGCCCTACCACTCGAAGATGACCTTCCCGCATTCCCCGGAATCGAACAACTCGAACGCCTCCTTCGCTTGTTCTACTGAGAATCTGTGTGTCACGATTCTCTCAAACGGCAGCTTGTGCCGTGCTATGAATGCTCCCATCTCGGGCACCATCCAGATCGGGAGCACAAATGAGCCCATCAAGGTGAGCTGACGACCGACCAGCGCTCCCGGGTTGATGCTATTCTCGGGGCCTCGACCTGCCACTACACAAGCCTTGCCGCCGGGCCGTAGTATTTCGACCATCAGTTTCTGAGCCTCGCGTGCGCCTGAGGTCTCGTATACCATGTCCACCCCTGAGGGGAAAAGACATTTAAGGCGTGCCGGCGTTTCAGTGTCCGCGGCGTCGAGCACGCAATCTGCCCCGAGGTCGCGACCCAGATCAAGCCGAATTCGGCGCCGGCCAATCGCGACAACGTATGCGCCCATTGCCTTCGCCATCACCACGCCGGACAGCCCTACCGGCCCCAAGCCCGAAACCGCCAACGTATGCCTTCCGTTCGGCTGAAGCTTCGATAGAGCAGAATATGACGTGCCGGCGGCACAAGCCATGAACGCCCCGTCTATGAAGCTCAACTCATCGGGCAGGACCCAGCAGTTGTCTTCTTTCACGAGAAGCAAATCTGCGTCGGCTCCGTGCACGTGCACCCCGAGCCCTTTGGTCTGCGTGCACCACTGACGGTAACCCGCCAGACACTGGTTGCACTTGCCGCAGCCGATGTAATGGTATACGCTGACTCTGTCTCCCGTTTTGACCCGCGTCACGCCATCTCCGACGGAATCGACGATCCCCGCCGGCTCGTGGCCGGCTATTACCTCAGGCCTGCCCTCATAGTGTTTTCGGGGAGCGTGATACAGATGAATATCGCTCCCGCAGATAGCCGCTGCTTTGAGGCGGACCACCACTTCCCCGGGCCCGGGCATCGGATCCGGAAACTCCCTTACTGCCAGATCGCCGTCACCAAGCAATACAACTCCGCGCATCTAATCCTCCAGGCTTGCCTCGAGGTCGAGTCGACGGCGCAGGTCGGGCGACCGCTCAAGGAAGTCATGCATAATCCTTTGCAGGGCCTGCCGGTCGCGACCCTCGAATCGCAACGTCATTGCCGGCTCGGTAACCGACATTCTCGCAAGCGCCCATCCGTCGTCGAACTCTACCCTTACGCCGTCGAGCTTGCTCACCCTCTCCGGCGGAAACGACGCTGCTATTGCCTCGATTACTGCGGGGTCAACCGGGCCTCGAACCCTTATCTCGGGGGTAGTCGCGTAGACAGGAAGCTCGGCTGCAAGTCTCGAGAGCGGTCCACAGCGTCCGACGATTCCCGTCATTACTATCGCCGAGTACAAACCATCGTCGCCGCCGCCCAGTTCGCGGTAAAATAGGTGGCCGCTGATCTCTCCCCCAAACCGGGCGTTCTCGATTATCATTCGGGTCTTGATGAAAGTGTGGCCGGATTTCTCCATGAGCGGAACAGCGCCCAGGGCTCGAACCACGTCGTGTACCGCTGCAGAGCACTTCTGATCAAGTACAACCTTGTCACCCGGTCTGATCCCGTCCGGCATATGGCGTGCCACGATGGCTATTGCGTGATCCGCCGGCAGGAATACCCCGTGCTCGTCGACGAAGGACACGCGGTCGCCGTCTCCGTCGAAGGCTACGCCGAGGTCGGCTTTCTCTCGAGCGACGGCTTCGCATAGCGCAGTCAGGTTATACGACACGGCCGAGTTGGGGCTGCGATTGGGGAAGGCCCCATCGGGCTCACAGAAAAGGGGGACGAACGGTATCGACAGTCGCCTGTAGATCTCGGGCGCTGTGTGCGAGTAGCAGCCATTGCCGCAGTCGATCACGACCTTTGGAACCCGGCCCATATCGCGGATCAAACGACCCGCCGACTCGGCCAACCAGGCTTCGTAGTCGGGCAATATATCGTGTGCGACGATCTCGCCACGTGCCTGCTCGAAGTCGCCGCTCTCGGCCAGGACGTGTATCCGAGCAAGTTCCGCCTCAGTGATTGGCAGCTCCCCGAGAACTATCTTGAACCCGTTATATTCCGGCGGATTATGAGAGGCGGTTACCATCACGCCGCCCGCGGTCTGCAGACGTCTTCTGGCGAAGTAGAAAGCGGGCGTCGGGACAATTCCCACATCCATGACTCTGCACCCCGACTCGACAAGTCCTCTTGCAAGTGCGCTTTTCAGAGCCGGGGTTGAAAGCCTCACGTCTCCACCTAGTACAACCTCCGCCGAACCGAGGATGGTTCCAATGGCGCGCCCGATTCGCCAGGAGGTGTCCTCGTCGATCTCACTTGGGTAGACGCCTCTGATGTCACATGCCTTGAAGATTCCAGCGTTCATGATGGTTTTCGCCCGGTAACCGGTTCGACGCGCACCGCTCATCAACCTGCGAGTGCCTTCTTGTCCTGCAAATTGTTGCAATAGAATCCGCACGCAGCGTTTTTGGCGGTTCTATGCTTCTCAGCCAAACCGCAGAATCGCCGAAAACGCAACTATTTATATTTACATGTGTTGCGAGAACGACTCGGGCAAAGAACCCGGCAAGCCTGCACGGCGGTGAGTTCCCGCAGCACGCAAGAGGCAGTGTATCACCCTCACCCCGGCCGTCTCCCATCGAGGGAGAGGGAATCTTGCTGCCTTCCAGGGCCCGACTGAAATGGTCTGGTCCATCTCAGGACACATATCATACTCCGGCCCATCTTGACGTGAAATCGGATAGCACGCACACACCGCGATCTTGGCGATTGGATGTTTGTCAACTAAGCGGAAGAAGCGCCGAAAACGGCCTTTCGCAACGGCCTGGACTCCGGGGATAATTCGGTTATGCAGGCGGAGATGCCCACGACCCCTTCATCCTGAACTCGGTTCAGGATCCGTTCCTTCCGCGTCCAAATGTTGAAACAAGTTCAACACCACTTGATTCCCGGAGAACTGAACTGTCTCCGACTCCGCGTCCGTTTTGACCTCCGCGGGCCTTGTGGGTATAATAGTACCGGTTTGGCTGTATAGCCGCGCAGGGCGCGGTTGTTCTCAATGGCGGGTCGACTGTGCCCGCCGGTTGTTTGCGTGTACGGGGCGCAGAATGCATTTCGCAAGACCGCTCGCAAGACTGGTGGCAGAATTCGAGAAACTGCCCGGTATTGGTCCCAAATCCGCACAGAGACTTGCATTCCACGTTCTCCGCGTGTCTGAGGAGGAAGCGCGAGGCCTGGCTGAAGCGGTGATCAACGTCAAGGAGCAGATCCGGCTCTGCCCGACATGCCACAACTTCACCGATCAGGAGCGGTGCGAGATTTGCACCGACCCCAGGCGAGATCAAGCCGTGGTGTGTGTTGTTGCCGAGCCTAGAGACGTGGTGGCAATGGAGAAGACAAATGAGTTTCGCGGGCTGTATCACGTCCTGGGCGGGGTAATCTCGCCGATTGACGGCGTCGGCCCGGAGTCGCTCAGAATTCGCGAGCTTCTTGCGCGAGTTTCTGAGGGGACGATCCGAGAGGTAATCCTGGCGACCAACCCCACAGTCGAAGGCGATACCACGGCGATGTTCATTGCACGATCGATTAAGGACGCATTTGGGGATCGCGTCCGCGTCACCCGCATTGCCCACGGCATGCCCGTGGGTTCCGATATGGATTACGCCGATCAGGCTACTCTTATCCAGGCGCTTCAGTGGCGCCGGGAGATGTAAGGAGACATCATGGCACGCAGAATGGAAAGTTACGACGGCAACTCAGCGGTTGCCCACGTGGCTCACGCCACAAACGAAGTTATCGCCATTTACCCCATCACGCCAAGCTCCCCGATGGGCGAGGAAGCCGACGAGAAATCCGCTCGCGGGGAGAAGAATATCTGGGGCACGGTTCCGACGGTTACCGAGATGCAGAGCGAGGGCGGAGCGGCCGGTGCTGTTCACGGCGCCCTGGCAACGGGCGCACTGGCGACCACTTTCACCGCCTCTCAGGGCCTGCTGCTGATGATCCCGAACATGTACAAGATCGCCGGCGAGCTGCTGCCTACGGTATTCCACGTGTCCGCGCGGAGTTTGGCTGTGCACGCGCTCTCGATTTTCGGCGACCACAGCGACGTAATGGCGTGCCGGCAGACGGGGTTTGCGATGCTGTGCTCAAACAGCGTGCAGGAGGTAATGGACTTCGCCCTGATCGCTCAACAGGCCACGCTCGCTAGCCGCGTGCCGTTTCTGCACTTCTTCGACGGCTTCCGCACCAGCCACGAGGTGCAGAAGATTGAAGAACTTACGTTCGACGATATGCGCGCGATGATCGACGATGAGCTCGTCATCGCCCACCGCAATCGCGCCCTTACCCCAGACCGGCCGATGATCGCCGGAACTGCGCAGAATCCGGACGTCTACTTCCAGGGTCGCGAGACGGTCAACAAGTTTTATCAGGCGGTCCCCGGAGTTGTTCAGGAGACGATGGACAAGTTCGCCCGGATCGTAGGCCGGCAATACAGGTTGTTCGATTACGTGGGTTCGCCGGAAGCCGAGAAGGTGATCGTCATAATGGGTTCCGGCGCGGAGACGGTTCACGAGACCGTGGAGTACCTGGCCCAGAGAGGCGAGAAGCTTGGCCTGGTTAAGGTGCGTCTCTACAGACCGTTCAGTGTCAAGGACTTCGTCAACGCGCTGCCTGCCTCGGTCAAGAAGATTGCCGTTCTCGACCGAACGAAGGAACCCGGTTCTCTGGGCGAGCCGCTGTATCTTGACGTTGTGGCTGCGCTCGAGGAGGCGCTGGCCGCGGGAACGGCGCCGTTCAAGGAGATGCCGACTGTCGTCGGTGGACGTTACGGCCTGGGATCCAAGGAGTTCACCCCGGCGATGGTCAAGGGCGTCTTCGACAACCTCGATGCGTCCGAACCGCTTAACCACTTCGTCGTTGGCGTCACGGACGACGTCACCGGCAACTACATTTCCTATGATCCGAGTTTCTCGACGGCGGATAAGGATACGTATCGCGCGATGTTCTACGGCTTGGGCTCGGACGGCACCGTTTCCGCCAACAAGAACTCGATCAAGATCATCGGTGATGCGACCGACAACTACGCTCAGGGGTACTTCGTTTACGACTCCAGAAAAGCCGGCACCCTGACGGTCTCGCACCTGCGCTTCGGTAAGAAGCCTATTAGAAGCCCGTATCTGATCGACCGGGCCAACTTCGTGGCCTGCCACAACCCGAGCTTCCTTGAAAAGTATGACATGCTCGGCAATATCGAGGAGGGCGGTACGTTCCTGCTGACCTCGCTGCACGGCCCGGACGAGGTCTGGGATACGCTGCCGCAGGAAGTCCAGAAGCAGATCATCGACAAGAAGGTCAAGTTCTACGTAATCGACGCGATAGGTATTGCCCATCGCCTGGGCCTTGGGCCGCGGATCAACGTCATCATGCAGACGGCGTTCTTCAAGATAAGTGGGATTCTTCCCATCGAGGACGCCGTGAGGCTTATCAAAGACGCTGTGAAGAAGACCTACGGCCGATATGGGGATAAGGTCGTGGACATGAACAACAGGGCGGTCGATGCGGCGCTCGAGCAGACGTACGAGGTTAAGTATCCCGATCGCGTCACCAGCAAGATCAAGATGCCGCCGGTGGTCCGCGAGGACGCGCCGGAGTTCGTCAAGGAAGTTACCGCCGAGATGATGGCGATGCGCGGCGATTGTCTGCCTGTCAGCAAGTTCCCCGTGGACGGCAAGTACCCCACAGGAACCACCGCGTTCGAAAAGCGAAACATCGCGGTGGAGATACCGGAGTGGCTGCCTGAGGTTTGCCTGCAGTGCGGAAT
>JBMFPI010000067.1:0-12469 GCA_049969195.1 Armatimonadota bacterium | reverse complement strand
CTGAGCGTTATGCGAATGTTCTGCCATTCGTTCTGGAATACAAGGCGAAGGTTATCGCGCTGGCAATGGACGATAGCGGCATTCAACAGGACCCGGCCAAGCGCCTGGAAGTCGCGCGAAGCCTGATCGGCAAACTCACTGCTGCCGGGGTCCCGATTGACGATATTTATGTGGATCCGCTCACATTCCCGATCGGAACCGGCAGCGACGTAGGCATTGCGATGCTCGAGATTATCGAGAAGGTCAAGGCCGAGTTTCCTGAAGTGCACGTTATTGCGGGTCTTTCAAACATATCGCACGGAATGCCTGCGCGGAAACTGCTCAACCAGGCAATCACGATCCTGGCAATGGGCAGGGGGCTGGATGCCGGAATCATCGACCCGAACGACCGTTACCTGATGGCCTTGATTTACGCGACCGAGGCGCTGCTGGGCCGGGACGAGTTCTGCATGAACTACATAACAAAGTCTCGGGAAGGGGCGTTCGAAGGGATATAGCGGTCTTGTTGGACGCGACTTGCCGGCTTTGGCAAGCGCGGTGTCGTTCTTAGGCAGCCGCGAGGATGCTCGAAGCGATCGGATTGAGGTCCTTGCGATAGATCCGCGACCAGGTGTTTTCAGTGATCCGCGGCCTCTCGATTACGTACGCAGATAACCGAAAGCACGCCTAGCAGCACGCTAGAGCGACAGGCTCGGGATAATTATCGAACTCTGGAAAGGCGAGCATCTGACGAGGAACCCCGTCTGGGTTGCTCACATTTCCGACTAACGCGACCCGGAGTAGCAGAAATGGTGTCTGGAAGTAAACTTGAAAGGCTGCTTAGACAGGGCGAGTTCGTCGTCTGCGGCGAGATGAGCCCTCCACAGGGAGCAGATAAGGCGCCGATCCTGAAAAAGTGCGAGTACTTCAGGGGCTATGTTGACGCGGTCAACCTCACCGACAACCAAACCGCTATAGTGCGGATGAGTTCGGTGATGTCCAGCGTGTTTGTCATCGAGGGCGGTTGCGAGCCTGTGATGCAGATGACCTGCCGGGATCGGAACCGGCTGGCGCAGCAATCAGAGCTGCTCGGCGCGTATGCCGCCGGTGATCGCAACGTGCTGTGTTTGACCGGCGACTACCAGTCCTTCGGCAACCATGCGGACGCAAAGGGCGTCTTCGACCTGGATTCCGTGCAGCTCATCCACACCGTCGCGGACATGAACGCGGGCAAGTTCATGTCCGGCGACGAGATCAAGCCGCCGCCCGCGTTCTTCATTGGGGGCGCGGCGAACCCCTTCGCGGAACCCCTAGATATGAGGATCATCCGGCTGGCGAAGAAAATCGCCGCGGGCTGCCATTTCATCCAGACTCAGCCGGTGTTCGACTGGCCCCGGTTCGAAAAGTGGATGTCGATGGTCCGCAACGAGGGTCTCGACGAACAGGTGTTCATCCTGGTCGGCGTGATGCCGGTGCGGTCGGTTAAAGCACTGATCAGAATGAGGGACGAGGTTCCCGGGTCGGCCATCTCCGAGGAGTGCATCAAGCGAATGGAGTCGGTCGCAGGCGACAAGGAACGTTCTCAGGAAGAGGGCGTGGCGATGTGTGTGGAGACGATGAAGCGCTTGCGCGAGACGCCCGGCGTCAAGGGTATTCATATAATGCCGGTGATGTGGGAGTCGATAACACCGAGGCTGGTCGAGGAGGCAGGTTTACTGCCCAGACCGGAGCCGATTGAAATCCAGGAGCCGGCAGAACCGAAGCCGGCTGAGTCGGCTCCGCCGGCTTCGTAGGGGCGCCGTCGGCACGGGTCAGTCAGACGTGCAAGCAGAGTCGCCGCCGGCTCGTATCGGAGCCCCGGAGGCGAGAGCGCAGCGCGCGAGCTTCTACGCCGACGGTAACACACGGCGAGGCGCAAGGGCTGGGGCTCGGGTTTGGGATTGCAGGAGAGAGCAACATGAGCAAGTTGTCCGAAAAGATAGCCGCGTTCACCGAGAGGCACCCGACGCTCTACCGCGGGGTCGTCATATGCGAGAACATATTCAAGAAGGCCGTCTTCGGCTGCCAAGACTGCGGCCAGTGCGTGCTCAGCTACAATGCATTCGTCTGCTGTATGCGTTGTCCGAAGCAGATGCGAAACGGCCCGTGCGGCGGGACCAGGCCGACCGGACACTGCGAGGTCTATCCGAACCGCCGCTGCATCTGGTGGCTAATCAACAAGCGGGCGAAGTGGATGGGCAGGCAGGCCAAGCTGCGGAAGTACCACGTGCCGGTAGACCGTCGATTGGAACACACGAGCGCGTGGATGAATATGTTTGCCGGTCGCATACTGCCGCTGGACCTCTCAAAGGAGCTCCACGAGGTCGAGCTGCCCAAGAGAGAACCGCCGCCGCAGAGGTGAGTCAACGGCTGCGGTCCGATCCAGACGCCGCAATTCGCACTCCGACAATTGAAAACCGAAAAGCGCAAGTCAGGTGCCGGATGATCACAAGGTCGTTGCGATAGAGTGCGGACCCGGGGTTCTTGGGGAATCGACGTTCCTCAAGCGAGCAGGCGAGTTCCCGGAAACCCGTCTACCACAACAGCCTGGACAAGCACATTTTTCGCTGAAGAGGAGACAATGCGCAAATGCTATCCGACGTCGAGATTGCACAGCAGTGCAAACCGAAGCACATTCGCGACGTAGCCGCAGAGCTTGGGCTCGTTGAGGACGACCTGATCTTCTACGGCAAGGACAAGGCCAAGGTCCCGCTGGAGATTCTTGAGCGACTCGCCGACAAGCCGGACGGGAAACTGATTCTTGTGACGGCCATCACGCCGACCCCGGCCGGCGAGGGCAAGACCACAACGGCAATCGGCCTCGCCGACGCATTGCACCGGATGGGCAAGTCGACGTGCCTGGCGCTCAGAGAGCCATCCCTTGGGCCCTGTTTCGGGATCAAGGGAGGGGCGGCCGGAGGGGGCTATGCGCAGGTCGTCCCTATGGCGGACATCAACCTTCACTTCACAGGCGACTTTCACGCGATTACCACGGCTCACAACCTGCTGGCGGCGATGCTGGATAATCACATCCACCAGGGAAACGAGCTTAACATTGATATCCACTCGATCACCTGGAAGCGCGTGATGGATATGAACGAGCGCGCGCTGCGTGACATCGTCATCGGCTTGGGCGGCAAGGCCAACGGTGTCCCCAGGCAATCGGGGTTCGACATCACTACCGCATCCGAGATAATGGCTCTGCTGTGCCTTGCTTCCGACCGAAACGACCTCGAGCGCAGGCTCGAGAGCGTCATAGTTGCGCTCGACAAGTCCGGCAAGCCCATTACGGCCAAGGACCTGCAGGCCTCCAGCGCGATGACGGTCACGCTCAAAGATGCTATTATGCCGAACTTGGTCCAGACGCTGGAGCACACTCCCGCGTTTGTGCACGGAGGGCCTTTCGGCAACATCGCGCACGGGTGCAACTCGCTCATCGCCACAAGGCTGGCCTTGAAGCTGGTCGATTATCTGGTTACTGAGGCCGGATTCGGCAGCGACCTAGGCGCCGAGAAGTTCTTCAACATCAAGTGCCGCGTTGGGAACCTGAAGCCGGTGACGGCGGTAGTGGTTGCCACGATCCGCGCGCTGAAGATGCACGGCGGCGTCCCCTTCGCGGAGCTGACCAAGAGCAACGTCGAGGCCCTGGAAAAAGGTATCGAGAACCTCGAGAAGCACTGTGAGAACGTGCGCAATGTCGGGCTTGAGCCGATAGTCGCGATAAACAGGTTCCCGACGGATTCGCCCGAGGAGATTGAGACGCTGTCGAACAGGTGTCGCGACATGGGCGTCAAGTGGGCGCTGTCGGACGTATGGGCGAAAGGCGGCGAGGGCGGAATGGAACTGGCCGAACTGGTCCTCAGCGCGTGCGAGGGCGAGTCGACGTTCCACGTGGCTTACCCGGACGAGATGTCCATTAAGGACAAGATCATAACCGTGGCGCAGAAGTTCTATGGCGCGGACGGCGCCACTTTCCTGCCGGCGGCCAACACGCAGATCAAGCAGATCGAGTCCCTCGGATTCGGCCACCTGCCAGTCTGCATAGCAAAGTGCCAGACCTCGCTCTCGGACGACCCGAAGGCCTACGGTCGGCCGCGAAACTACCAGATTACGGTCCGCGGCGCAAAGGTGAGCGCGGGTGCGGGGTTTGTGGTCGCTTATGCAGGGGACATTATGACGATGCCGGGTCTGCCGAAGGTCCCCGCAGCGGTGAAAATCGGCATGAAGCCCAACGGCGAGATATACGGCCTGTTCTAGCGGCTGGCCCCGAGATAGGCAAGCCGGCGCGGCAGCCGGCGTTCCGTACGAGGTTATCGCGATACAAGGCAAACCCGGCGTTTTCGGCGGCTCGACGCTCCTTAACCAGGCGGGAAAGTCGCCGAAAACGCGTCTATCGCAACAGGCTTTAGGCCTTCGGGCAGCGCATAGAAGGCCGATGAAAGCCCGTACGCCTCTTTATCTGATTTTTTGACCGAACACAGCATTCAGTTGCGCTTAGCACGTTCTAGAGGAGGAACACGCGTGAGCTACGAGATCGGGATGAACGCAATCAGGCTGATCCCCTCCGAGAGGCTCGGGCACACCGAATACTGCAGCAACTACGCCCTGATCCACGCTGTGACTGGCCTTGACCCGCAAACCGATCCGGAAGCCGGGCACAAGTTCCATGAGCTCTGGCAATACGACTTCCTCTGGGTGGTCAACGACGGTCCCGTAGACTGGGGAAGCAAGGGCCGCGTAACGGACATGGGACACGCCGAGTTCCTGGAGGGCGGAATTGATCGGCGGGACACCGTCACCTGCCCGTTCAAGAACGTCGAAGAGGTCTATGCTTTCGACGCTTTCGAGGAATACCAGCCTCCCGAGATAGACGAGCTGGTGCCGTATTACGAACAGGTATATCAGAACGGACAGCAGGCCAACCCAGACCAAGTCTACACGCTCGGTTACTATAAGACGATAGTATCAGGAGCGATCCAGGCGTTCGGATGGGACATGCTGCTGGAAGCCGCTTCCGACTGGGAGCGCTTCGACAGGGTTCTGGACGGGTTCTTCCGTCTCTCGCTGCACTATTTCACGGCTCAGGCAAAGACGTCAGCGCCGGTCTTTCTTTGCCACGACGATTTCGTGTGGACCCAGGGGGCGTTCATGCACCCCGATTTCTATCGCCGGTCGATCATCCCCCGCTACAAGAAGCTCTGGAAGGTATTGAAGGACGCCGGCAAGATCGTGCTCTTCTGCTCAGACGGTGATTTTACCGAGTTTGTAGACGACATCGTCGACGCGGGTGCTGACGGGCTAATCTTCGAGCCGCTGACCCAACTCGAGTACGTTGTTGAACGCTATGGCAAGACGAAGTGTATTGTCTCCAGCAAGGTGGACTGTCGCACGCTCACGTTCGGCACCCGTGAACAGATCGAGCGCGAGATCGATGCCACAATCGAGCTGGCGCGGAGCTGCCCCGGATTCATCTTCGCGGTGGGCAACCACATACCGTCGAACGTCCCCGTAGATAACGCTCTGTACTACTTCGACTATCTCACTCGGAAATGGTGGCGTAACCGATGAACCCGACGGCAGGCCGGGCCGGGTCCAGCATGATTTGGCGGCCGCGGCGGGCTTTCAGCAGTCCGGAGTCCCCGCAGACAGCGTAGAATGACCGGCGGATTCACCCGGATGATATCCGAGCTGTACACAGGCGTCCTGGACCTGGTTTATCCTCCGCGCTGTCTGGTGTGTGGGGAGCCGGGGAGCCTGTACCTGTGCGAAGTCTGCATCGGGCGGATTCCGCTGATCGGACCGCCGTGCTGCCGCGTCTGCGGAGCGCCTGTCGGGTTGGGTGAGCGGACGTGCGTCGAATGCCGTGGGCGCGAGTACAGGTTCGAATACGCGCGGTGTGCCGGCATCTACGAGGGAGAGCTGCGTCGGGCGATTCACGCCCTGAAATACGATTCCCACATCGTGATGGCCGATCCGCTGGCGGAGCTGATGGCCCGGGCGTTCCCGAACACTTACCTGGCCGGCAAGGTAGACGTGGTCGTACCGGTACCGATACATTACTCGAAGCTTGTCGAGCGCGGCTTCAACCAATCGGAGGAGCTCGCGCGTCGGTTCTGCACTGCCCGCGGACTGCCGCTCGAGGCCGGCGCTCTGGTCAAGGTGAAAAAGACTCGGCCGCAAGTAGATCTGCCCGAGGATCGGCGTGCGGCCAATGTAGAGGGCTCATTTGAGGTGCCAAGCCCCGAGCGCATCGCCGGTAGGCGCGTTCTTCTGATAGACGATGTATTCACCACCGGCGCCACTCTCAGCGAGGCGGCAGGAGCGCTGTGTGCGGCGGGGGCTTCGTCCGTGTGCGCGTATGCCCTCGCGCGCAGCGTGTAGCAGCCCCTGTGCTCGCTATCCCCCTGGGTCTTACGACAAAACCCAAACCCAGCTTTCTTGGCGATTTGGTGCCCTTCGACCGGGCAGGGGAATCGCCGAAAAGGCGCCTGTCACAACAGCCCGGTTATCTCCAGCCGGTGTGAGCCGGCACTTCAGCCCTGCAGGTTCAGTCTTGTTCAGTCTTGCGGCAGCGCCGTCCTGAGCGCTCGGAAGGATCTCAGAACTACTGCGATATTCTTTCCGGGATGATCAGGTATCCGACCTAGAGACGTTCGCCTCTGTATCCGACAATTGTCATGTAAAACGCTGATGCCGGCACGCTGCTCGTCCTGCTTTGTCCGGTAGATTAACAAATATCGAATTCGTGCGGATGCGCAGGCTGGTCGGCCCGCGGACACCTCTCACAGCGCGTTGATGACGACCTGGCCACACGCGGAGGGCTGGACGCATGGTACTTACACGTTTGGTTCCTCGGAGGTTCGTCACTCGACTCGTCCTGATTACACTTGCCGCCGGCTCGATCCCGGTCGCAACGTGCGTGGCCCTGCTGGAAATCCACGGAGGGAGGATGCGCGAATCTATCCGCCGCACCATCCGCGCGCGGCGGAGCGATGAATGGTCACGCATGGAACGCGTGTTGCGCGGGATCGCCGAAAAGTCCATCAGCGAGAAGGCCGCGCAGGTCGCCCTTCAGCTCGACCTCTATTTGGCAGCACACCCGCGGACGACACTGCCGATGCTGCAGGCAGACAGCCAATTCAGGAGGCTTGCGGTGCAGCCCGTCGGGAAGTACGGCTACACCGCGGTTCACGAATCTCACACCGCGATCAACAGGTTCCACAAGAACCCCAGGATAGTCAACGTTGACCTCCACATGCTTGCACGCAAGCTGCCCCGGTTCTGGCGAGTGATTGAGGCGGGTCTCGACGGCAAGAGCTCCAGCGGATATTACCTCTGGAAAGATCCTGATGGCAGCACGCGCGAGAAGTTCATGGCCATCGCCCCGGTTAGACATAAGACGCGCGACGGCGTCGGCCTCTGCGTTGCAGCCACTACCTACGTTGATGAGTTCACCGCGCCCATCAGGAAGGCACGTATCGTCGCCGGCGGCACCACAAACGAGCTAGTGAGCGCGATCGCCGGCCATATGTACTCGCTTCGAAACGAACTGCTTCTTGCGGCGGCGCTGGGAGCTCTTCTCACGCTGGCTGTCGCGTACGGCAACAGCCGGTATTTTTCGAGGGGAATAAACGGTCTTCGAAAGGCAGCCGCGGCGGTAAATAGCGGCGACTTGAGCGCAAGAGCGCCTGCGTGCACATCCGGCGAGGTCGGGGATCTTATAGAAGACTTCAACAACATGGTGGCGCGGCTCGCCGAGACGACCGTCTCCAGGCAGAAGCTACAGCAAAGCCAGAAGCAGCTCCGTACAGCCAATACCAGGCTGCTCAAAGAAGTATCCGACAGGAAAAAGGCAGAAGAAAGGCTGGCCTTCTGGTGCCGGCTCGAACAGTTGCTGTATACCATCTCGACAGGTTTCGTGAACCTGCAGCCTCAACAGATGGACGACGGCATCAACAGAGCCCTGCGGCTTATGGGCGAGTTTGCCGATGTGGATCGCAGCTACCTCTTCCTATTCGACGAGAACCGCAGGTTCGTAAGCAATACGCATGTATGGTGCAGGGACGGAATCGAGCCGCAGATTGAAAACTGCCAGAACATTGACCTCAACAAAGAGCTTCCCTGGTTTGCCGCCCGTCTGCAGAACCGGGAGGTCATCGCTGTCAAGTCGTTGGACTCTCTGCCCGGCGAAGCTGCGGCGGAAAAGGCGTTTTTGGAGCTGCAGGATATCCGCTCGATCGTCATCGTGCCCGTAGCGCTCTGCGACGAGCTGATAGGCTTTGTGGGTTTCGACTCAGTGCGCAAAGAACTCGACTGGCCTGAGCATGTCTGCTCCCTGAGCGAGATGGGGGGGCAAACGGCTGCGGCCGGTTCCCCGGAAACGTGGCACATCCCTTGCGCGAAGACCCTTCTTGTAATGCTGGGACAGGCGTTCGCAAACGCGCTGGCTCATAGGAAGGCCGAGCTGGGGATCCGCGATTCGGAGCGCAGGCTTGCCGACATAATCGACTTCGTGCCGGATGCGGCTGTCGTGATCGATAACAACGGTAGAATAATCGCCTGGAACCGCGCTATGGAGAAACTGACCCAGGTTCCGGCCGAGAAAATGCTCGGCAAAGGCAATTACGAGTATGCGCTGCCGTTCTACGGCAAGAGACGCCCTGTTCTGATCGATGAGGCCCTGAATCCGGGCGTGCTCACCGAGGAATCATGCGCGGCGATTGTGCGAGATGGTGAGACGCTAGTGGCCAACGCCTTCGTGCCGGGCCTGAAGCCCGGCGGAGCACACCTATGGGCAAAGGCAAGGCCGCTTCGTGATTCTCAGGGGAACAAGGTCGGGGCTATCGAGACCGTTCGGGATGTCACGGAGGAACGAGCCTACCTGGAGCGGCTCGACCGACTAGCGCATCACGACCTGCTCACCGCCCTGCCGAATCGTCTTCTTCTGAGCGATCGGCTGAGCCACGAGATTGCGCGAGCCGAGCGCGAGGGCAAGTCGCTTGCTGTGATGTTCCTGGACCTCGACCGGTTCAAAGTGATAAACGACTCCCTGGGCCATAGCGTCGGCGATTCGCTCCTGCAGCTTGTGGCGGGCAGGCTGGCCAAAACACTCAGGAAGTCCGACACTGTCGCACGAATGGGTGGGGATGAGTTTACAATCCTGACGCCGGGCCTTTCCAACCCGCAAGCTGCCGCGCGGCTGGCCAGGAAGCTGCTTGCGACTGTTGCCGAGCCGTATACGGTCGGCGGCCGGGAACTTTACGTAACGGCAAGCATCGGGATCAGCGTATACCCGCGAGACGGCACCGATGCCGAAGCTCTCGTGAAGAACGCCGACGCGGCGATGTACCTGGCGAAGGAAGAGGGGAGAAATACATATCAGTTCTACACCCGCGCGCTCGAGGCGCAAGCTATGAAAAAGATGAACCTTGAGCACGATCTGCGCAGGGCCGTAGAGTGCGGTGAGCTAACCGTCTTCTATCAGCCCAGAGTGGACATCGAGACCGGAGACATCCTGTCGGCGGAGGCACTTGTGCGGTGGCGGCATCCTGAGATCGGCTTGATCTACCCGTCGCAGTTCATTCCGCTTGCAGAGGAGACTGGCCTCATAGGCAACATCACCTGTTCGGTGCTGCAGGACGCCTGCACTCAGTTGAAGGCCTGGCACGATAACGGACTCAAGGGGCTGTGCGTATCGGTGAACATCTCTACCTTTGACCTGCAGCGTTCGGACCTTGCATCAACAGTCGGACGCGTGCTAAAAGATACGGGCCTGGATCCCGGCGCGCTCGAAATCGAGATCACGGAGAGCACAGTTATGCACGATCCCGAACGTGCCGTCGAGATCCTTTCCGGTCTGAGACGCTTGGGGGTCAAGATCTCCCTGGATGATTTCGGCACTGGGCATTCGTCGCTGGGCTACCTTAAACGCCTGCCGATCGACGTGGTCAAGATCGACCGCTCGTTTGTGCGAGATGTCGCCACGGACCCAGACGACGCCGCTATAGCCGGGGCTGTGGTGGCTATGGCGCACTCGCTCGGGCTGAGGGTCGTAGCCGAGGGAGTCGAGACCACCGAGCAACTGGATTTCCTGCGGCAAATGAACTGCGATGAGGTGCAGGGCTATTTCCTGGCACCACCCGTTCCGCCGGACACCCTGGCCGAGCTTGTCGCGGAAGGACCGGTCGCAGCTGCGGTGCCGGCCGCCAAACTAAGCGAAGCAGCCTGAGAAAAATCAGCCTCCTGTGACAGGCGTGTTTTTCGCGATTCTCCCGCTTAGTTGGGGAGCGTCGAACCGTCAAAAAACGCCAGGCTTGCGTTCCATCGCAACAACCTCGAGGAAAATGAATGCCCCGCGCCGTAGAACGCAGGGCATCGTCTGCACTCTTTTTCTGTGATACCGGGTTCTGCTTAGCCGGCTACTGCGTGCACGTTCGCCGCCTGCGGCCCCCTAGGGCCCTCGGCCATCTCGAACTCCACCTTCTGGCCCTCGCGAAGGGTTTTTCTGCCTTCCATCACGATTGCCGAATAGTGAACGAAGACATCCTTGCCCTCGTCGGTGGATATGAAGCCGTAGCCCTTGGCATCGTTGAACCACTTAACGACACCGTTCAGCAAACCACTACCCTCCTTCATCTGGTGCCCGTAAATCTGAGCTCCTTGATTGCAGCGGCCTTGCGCCGGGTCAGCAAAACGCGTGCTCGGATGTTACGTGACCTTAGTAGTTCGTGTGAAATGATCACACGCGCGGATTATAACATAAAAAAATCATTCTGTAAAGGCGTGTGCGGGTCGGGGTTACTGCTCCTTGAGAGTGTAGAAACGGTTCGGCTATGCGTCTCCCTCTCCCTCGACGGGAGAGGGCTCGGGTGAGGGTGATAGATTCCCTCCGCCTCCTGCGGGAAGTGAGCGCCGTGCGGGCTAGGCGGGGTTTGTGCCCCCAAGTCGTTGCAGTAGCATAGGAAAGAATTCCATTGCGTACTTTCCGTTCCTGAAGTGCGCGTTGTCATCTGAGGCCGCTGGGCAACGGGCCGGCATGTTGTCGGCGTGGTCGCGGCTGGCGGCAAATATCTCGAAAAGAGTACTTAGCTGGAAAGTCTTGCGGCTTGACACGAGCCGTCAAGTGGACTAAAATGTCGCGCGGTGGCGGCAGGCCGGTCGGCTACTCCAGATAGGCGGCCGATCTGCCGATGAATACACGGGGGAGGTGATGTGTTGGCGCGCAGGAAACTGGGCGAGATGGTTGGATGCGTCGCGTGTGCCGCACTCATAATCAGTCTACCTTCAGTCGCGACAGCAGCCACGCACAAAGTCAGGCCCGGAGACACGCTCTGGTGCCTGGCGAAGAAATACCACACTACACCGGGCGCAATTGCCAGGGCCAACGGAATACGTGAAAACTCGGTCTTGACTCTCGGCAGGAAGTTGGTGATTCCTGGCAGGGACCACACTCGATCGGCGCGCAGTCGCCCGGTCCGGGATCATACAAATAAATCAAGCGGCAGGGCCGTGGTGCATACCACATGCGATGGTGCTTGCCTGCGAACGGGCCCGGGAACGCAGTTCTCCAAACTTGCTGTCTTGCCTGAGGGCACGGTTGCAAAGAAGCTTTCGCGGCGCGGCAACTGGCTAAAGATCGTCCTTGCTGACGGAAAATGCGGCTTCATATACAGGCCGCTTGTCGACCTGGGGCCTGGAACCGGTTCGAAGCGGACCACCTGCAAATCGGCAGAGGGCCTGAGCGCGAGATGTGGGGATGATGATATCGTCCAGACCGCGCTGGCCTACCGAGGGGCTCGGTATCGCCGCGGAGGCACCAGCCGCGGGGGCTTTGACTGTTCCGGTTTCACGAGATACATCTTCGCCAAATACGGGATCATGCTGCCGCACTCATCGTCAGCGCAGTCTCGTATCGGGACTCCTGTTTCGAGAAGTGAGCTGCGGCCGGGTGATCTGGTTTTCTTTCAGACTTACAGACGCGGCGTTTCCCACGTGGGAATCTACATCGGAAACAACCGCTTCATACACGCGTCCACGCATAGGCGGGGGGTAACCGTAGATACGCTCGACTCCGCCTACTACGCGCCAAGGTATCGAGGGGCTAGAAGAGTCCGCTGAGAGAACGGGAATCAGTCTCACGCGAACTGCGTCGCGCGAGGCTCTATCGTACCGTTTCCTTGCCCGCGGGCTGCTAAGGGATTTGGGGCGGTCTAGCGTGCTTACGTCGGCGTCGTCCTTGCTCGGATCCTGTCCCGTCGGCAGTGGAAAGCTGAGAGAGCTGGTGGTTCGACTCCGACCGGTTCTGCTAGAATCGGTTGGAAATCTCAAGCAAGAGAGGAGACGAACCACCAATGCAAAAAGAGTATCAGATTACGGGCAAGAATGGTAGCCGTGAGCTTGCGAGGTTTCTGGCCGAAAACGGTCAGGTGATCCTGCCGATGGTCGAGCTGAT
>JBMFPI010000066.1:0-12489 GCA_049969195.1 Armatimonadota bacterium | reverse complement strand
GCTGGCACCTGTGCTGGCTGAGATGGAACTTGCCGGGATAGCGGTGGATGTCGAACAGCTCGAGGCGCTCTCCACCACACTGGAGGTCGACATCCGTGAGACCGAGCGGCTCATCTACGAGATGGCAGGAGAGGAGTTCAACATCGGCTCCACGAAACAGCTCCAAACAGTCCTGTTCGAAAAACTGGGCCTGACCGCCGCAAAAAAAACCAAGACAGGGTTCTCAACCAGCGCCACCGCACTCGAAGAAATGGCCGCCGACTACCCGATAGTCGGGGAAATCCTGAACTGGCGCGAGCTGACCAAGATCAAATCCACCTATGCCGACGCACTGCCGAAACTGATCAATCCGGCGACCGGCCGCATACATACCTCGCTCAACCAGGCCGTGACCGCCACAGGCAGGCTCTCCTCGAGCGATCCTAATCTGCAGAACATTCCCATACGGACGGAGCTCGGTCGGCAGATCAGAAAGGCCTTTGTCGCATCGAGCGGCTGCGTGCTTGTGTCCGCCGATTACTCCCAGATCGAGCTGAGGGTGCTTGCGCACTTCACGGGCGACGAAAACCTGGTCCGCGCCTTCGAGAACGACGAAGACATCCACACCGCCACCGCCTGCATTATCTTCAACTGTTCTCCCGGCGATGTGACCCCCGAGATGCGCCGCCGAGCGAAAACAGTCAACTTCGCGGTCATCTACGGGATGGCGGATTTCACGCTCGGCAGGGTGCTCGGTATTTCCACACACGAGGCGAGGGAGTACATAGCCACCTATTTCGCCCGCATGCCCGGCGTAAAGGCGTATGTGGAGGAGACTATCGAGACGGCACGCGAGCGCGGTTACGTGACGACGCTCTTCGGCCGCCGCAGATACGTGCCCGACATCCACAGCTCCAACTATCAGGTACGCACGTTCGCCGAGCGCGCTGCCGTCAATATGCCTGTCCAGGGCACGGCCGCCGACCTGATGAAGATCGGAATGCTCAGAGTCCACAAGTCCCTAGCCGGCACCAAGTCCCGGATGCTGCTCCAGGTGCACGACGAGCTTCTGTTTGAGTGCCCGCCTTCGGAGGTCGAGCAGGTCGCCTCGATAGCACGTGAGGGCATGGGAGGAGCGTACAAGATGCGTGTTCCTCTCAAGGTGGACGTCAAGGCGGGCAAGAACTGGGCAGAGATGGAACAACTCCCATAGCCCACCCGGCCGGGGATTTCACTCCTCGAATGCGATTGGCCGGGGCAGGTTACCCCGGACGCAAGTCCCGCGGGCATACCGCGCGCGGCCCTCTCCAGGCAATGCTCGTCCGGAGCCACGCTGTCGTGACAGGCAACCTATCCCGCATTCTCCTGCTCAGCCAAAGAGCGTCAAGTCGCTAAAAACGCAGGGTTTGCGTTCTATAGCGAAGACCCCGGCTTTACATCAGTCCCCACGCCCGCAGCAGCGTCACGGCCATAAGGCAGTTCCCGGCCGGGTTCATATGCACACCGTCGGTGGTGAAATGCAGGTCGACGCCGGCAACCTTCTGCCGGGCTGCTATAGCCCTGTGGAACTGCTCGTTCATGGGGACAAGAAGCGCTTTCCGGCGAACGGCCGTCTCGCGGATGAAGTCGTTATAGGGAACAAGGAGCCGGTTCGCCTGACTTTCCAGGTCCTCGCCGATGACCGTTGTCGTAAACAAGGCCAGCCGCGCGACGGTCTGCTCGGCAAGCCTGCGCACCAGCTCGTCGTAACGCTGCCTGAAGAGCTCGATAGGTGTTCCGTTGACACCATGCCAGACATCGTTGATCCCTATCGAGACCGTAATCCAGTCCGGGTCGTGCACAATTGCGTCGTCTCCGATCCGCTCAAGCAGGTCGCCGACCTTGTTGCCCGATACGCCGGCGTTGATGCATTCTACGCGAATGTCCGGAGCCAGCGCCGCTATCATGTTTTCGACCACTTTTACGTAGCCCTCGGGCGCCGCGGTGATGCTGTCGCCCAGGAATACGATCTTCTGCCCGTCCTTGATCAAGCGATTCCCATTCATACCTGAGCGTTACGCGCCGTCTCTTCGGGTTCCTGCATAAGAAAAGCAACTTAGTTGAGGAGCGTCGAATCGTCGAAAACGCTACACTCTCGCTCTATCGAAACAACCCCATGTCCCGCGGCAGCCCGGGACCGGAGTAGAATACCCCGGCCCACCCGGAAGTAGAGCGCCCTCTTTCTTCTGGGAGATGGCCAGGGTGAGGGTTCTATGCTCCGGGACCGGCTTCGTGCACCGTACTGTGTGGAAGCGGACTGACCAGAGTTCCCGCAGCCCCAGGGAGGACAACGCACTCGGACGCCATAAGTAAGCTGGGGCAGCGAAATCCTCACATTTGGCGTTTGGCGAGCTCCGCCTCATATAACGCTTCGGCACAGGAGATATCCGTTGTTGCTGGATACACCGCTCTCTTTACTGACCACGCTGTGCTGCTCGGCTGTGCCCTCCGCTCAGCCCAGGCCCACCGTCTCGCTCGACGGTGAATGGCGCCTCACACTCCCCGACAGCAGGACTCACACCATTAAAGTTCCGGGCTCCTGGCAGGCGCAGATACCCGAGCTCAGGGACTACGTCGGGCGCGCTATCTGTTCGCGCGAAATCCAGATTCCCGATTCCTGGGAGGGCAAGCGCATATTCATCTGCTTCGGGGCGGTCGATTACCTCGCGGACGTATACGTGAACGACGACAAAGTCGGCTCGCACGAGGGCGGCTACACCCCGTTCGAGTTCGACATAACCGAACGGGTCAAATTTCATCAGGCCAACACGATCAGGGTAGACATCGCAGACGCCGGCCCGGGACACTCGGTAGACGGCATCAGGTTTGAAGAGATACCCCACGGCAAGCAGAGCTGGTACGGCAACGCAAGCGGGCTGTGGCAGAGCGTCCGGCTCGAGGCCAGGCCCGCCGTGTACATAGAGCGGATCATAGTCGACCCCGACATCGACGCGTCCAACGCCTCAATCAAGATAGAGCTGAGCGGTCCGTGCGACGGCAATGTAAAGGTCTCAATCGATGCCCCTGAGGGAGCAACCGCAGTCCCCGGGGGAACCCTCGACCTAAGCGGCGCCCGGAAGGAAGTCGTGTATGAGGCCGAAATGCCTGAGGCTAAGCTATGGAGCCCTGAAAGCCCCGCTCTCTACCGCGTCACGGCGCAGCTTGTCAAGGACGGCCGGCTCGTTGACACCCTCTCGACACGCTTCGGCATGCGCAAGATCGAAGCCAGAGACGGTAGGATTCTTCTCAACGGAAAACCCCTCTTCATCGCGGGCGCACTCGATCAGGACTTCTACCCGATCACCGAGTACACCACACCGTCCGAGCACTACCTCAAAGACCAGTTTCTCAAGGCCAAGCGCCTGGGCCTCAACCTGCTGCGTTGCCATATCAAGGTCCCCGACCCCAGGTATCTTGAGTGCGCCGACGAGATCGGCCTGCTCGTGTGGTACGAGATTCCCAACTGGATCGACCTTACGGAGCAAGCCAAACGCCGGGCACGCCGGACGCTTGAAGAGATGCTCAGGCGAGATCACAACCACCCGTCGCTTGTCATAGTTAGCATCATCAACGAGGCCTGGGGGGTGAACGTCCAGGATGAAAGCCACCGCAAATGGATGGCCGAGATGTACGACTACGCAAAGTCGCTGGAGCCGAGCAGGCTCATTGTAGACAACTCCGCGTGCGGCGGTAACTTCCACGTCAGGACGGATATTGAGGACTTCCATGCGTACTTCCAGATTCCGGACCAGGCGCACGCCTATGACCAGTGGATTGCGGAGTTTTCCGGTCGCGCCGATTGGACCTTCGGCGGAGGCGCCAGGCGACGAGGGTTTGAACCGCTCGTGCTCTCGGAGTTCGGCAACTGGGGCCTGCCCAGGCTTTCGAACCTGGCCGCGGTCTACGGTGGGGAAGACCCGTGGTGGTTCGGCAATCGCAGAAGCCCGTCGCGCGAGGCAACCTGCCCGGCCGGCGTGCAGGATCGTTTCGCACAGTACCATCTGGACAGGGTCTTCGGCACGCTGGACGATCTCTCAGACGCCTTCCAGAACCAGGAGTGGCTTTCGCTGAAGTATCAGATCGAGCAATTGAGAAAGAGGCCCTCCGTCGTCGGCTACGTGATAACGGAGTTCACCGACCTGCACTGGGAGTCGAACGGGTTGCTGGACTGGTGCCGCAATCCCAAGACTTTTCACGACATCATGCACACCGTTCAGGACCAGGACATCGTGTTCGGGGAAGTCTCGCCGATGAACGCCCAGTCGGGCCAGGATATCGAGTTCCGGTTCTGGGTATCGCACTTTTCGCCGGCTGAGCTTTGCGGCAGCAGGATCGTCTACTGGTGCGACGGCCTCGTCGACAAAAGCGAGATCGAGCTACGCGAAATCGAACCGGGAGACGCGAAACAGGTCGGTAGCCTCACAGCAAGGGTCCCCAAAGTCGAGGCACCTATCAACGCGCGGCTTCACATCCAGCTGGTAGGCCCGGACGAACGCGCCAGAGCGGCGAACTACGTCGACCTCAATATCTTCCCGAAAGACGCCCCCGCTGTGCCGCCGGAGGTGATAGTCACGAACAGACTCGATAAGGCGACGGCACGGCGTATCCTCGACGGCGCGTGCGCCGTTATCTGCATCGAGTCAGCCGAAGATGCGCCTTTCGCGACGGACGGCTTGCAGGTGGTTGACCGAAAAGAATCCGGACGCTGGGGGGCGTGGTGCAATTGCGTCACCTGGTTCCGTGACAGCCAGGCTTTCGGCCCGATGAAAATGCCGAGGACTATGGACCTTTCGTTCGACAAGATGATCCCGAACCTGGTTATCGAACAGGTCGACCCCCAGCACTGGGAGAACGACGTCTTGAGCGGTATATTCGTCGGATGGCTGCACGCGCACGCTGCGTTGATCGTCCAAGCAAAGTGCGGGAGCGGAAAGGCCGTACTGACTACGTTCCCGCTGCTCTCCGCCGCCGGTTCCGACCCGATGGCTCGTTTTCTGATCGGCGCGCTGGCGAACTACGTAGCGTCCAACGCTTGCCGGCCCGTTCTCGAATGCGGCCTGGAAGGTAGGTGAAACAGTTATGCTCGCGATGGTACTCGACAGCCCCGGCCAGCCGCTCCGCGCGGCTCAGATCGATGATCCCGAACCCGCTCCGGGACAGATTCGCGTAAGGGTGCGTGCGTGCGGTGTTTGCCGCACCGATCTGCACCTGGTCGACGGCGAGCTACCCAACCCCAAACTGCCCGTCATCCCCGGGCACGAGATCGTAGGCGAGATCGACCGGCTCGGCGACGGGGTGACGCGGTTCCGAATCGGTGACCGCGTCGGAATCCCCTGGCTCGGGTGGACTTGCAGCGCCGCGACGGGCAGCCGCAAAGAATCGGTCGGGGCAAGCACGATCTGCCGTTACTGCGCAACCGGACGCGAGAACCTCTGTGACAATGCGAAGTTTCATGGGTACACCCTGGACGGCGGCTACGCGCAGCTCGCCGTCGCCGACGAGCGTTACTGCTTCAAGATCCCGTCGGGTTACCCGGACATCCAAGCCGCACCGCTCTTGTGCGCCGGACTGATCGGCTACCGGTCCCTGAGGATGGCCGGCGACGCGCAGAAGCTGGGACTTTACGGCTTCGGAGCGTCGGCACATATCGTGGCACAGATCGCTGTGCACGAGGGCCGCGAGGTTTTCGCATTCGTCAGGCCGGGGGACTTGGACGGCGCCGAGTTCGCAAGAAGCCTGGGCGCAGTGTGGGCGAACGGCTCGGACGTGCCGGCCCCGGTCGAGCTTGACGCCGCTATCATATTCGCACCGGTCGGCGCACTCGTTCCGACCGCGTTGAGGGCCCTCGCGAAGGGCGGCACGGTGGTGTGCGCCGGCATTCATATGAGCGACATCCCGTCGTTTCCATATTCGATACTCTGGGGCGAACGCGTCATAAGGTCCGTTGCCAACCTGACCCGCGCGGACGGTGACGGGCTGATGCAAATCGCTCCGAAAGTCCCGATTAAGACTCACGTGCAAACATATCCCCTCACCGCAGCCAACCAGGCCCTGTCGGACCTTCGCGACGGACGCGTAATCGGCGCAGCGGTGTTGGTAATTGAGTAAGGCTCGGAGAGATGGCGTTGGAAACGGATAAGCAGTTTTCGGCAAGCGAGCGTCGTGCGCTGCCTCAGCAGGCGATTCGGGCTCGAGCGTTCATACTGGCTCTCGTGATCATCCCGGTGGATAACCTGTGGGTGATTATGATGGAAAAGGTCCGCAGTGGGCCGTATCCGACTACGATTTCGCTTTTTCCGAACGCGGTCTTCATCCTGGCGCTTCTGGTCGGAACAAACCACATTCTCAAACGATACTGGCCGCGCGCGGCTTTCACCTCCGCCGAACTGCTCCTGGTCTACGCGATGACCGTCATCAGCGCGGCCCTCGCAGGACATGATATGTTGCCCAACCTGATCGGCATGATGGTCTACCCGTGGTGGTACGGCTCTGCTCAGAACCGATGGGACGAGTTCATGCCGTCGCTTCCGCAGTGGCTCAGCGTATCCAACCGACAGGCGGTCAAGGACCTGTTTATGGGCGGTTCCAACCTGTACCACACTGGGTATTGGGCTCTCTGGCTCAAGCCCGCGCTGTGGTGGCTTGCGTTCACGGTTGTGCTGGTGTTCGTGATGTGCTGCATCAACACCATCGTCCGCAAGCAGTGGAGCGAGCGCGAACGTCTCACTTTCCCCATAGTGCAGCTCCCACTCGCGATGGCCGAACCGCACGGAACCATCTGGAGGAACAAGCTTTTCTGGGTAGGGTTTGCCATTGCGTTCGGCATCGACCTGCTGAACGGCATCGCCGTGTGGATCCCGGCCCTGCCCACGATTAATGTTGGCTTCGAGGGCCACGACCTCACCGGCGCCATCGCCACGAAGCCCTGGAGCGGGCTCGGCTGGACCCCTTACACGTTCTACCCGTTCGTGATCGGCATCGGGTATCTGCTGCCGACCGACCTGATCTTCTCGTGCTGGTTCTTTTACCTTTTCTGGAAAGCCGAGGCGGTCGTTGCCTGTGCGATGGGCTGGGATACGGTCCCGACGTATATCTACCAGCGCAATCAGGCGTTCGGCGGGCTTGTCGCCATTATCGTGACGATGGCGTGGACAAGCAGAGGATATCTCAAACTCGTCTGGCTGAGGATACTTCGGAGAGACTGTGAGTTGAGCGAATCGGGCGAGGCGATGTCTTACCGCTCCGCTGCCGTGGGGGCACTGGCCGGGCTGGCTTTTCTTGCCTTCTTTATGAAGCGAATCGGGATGTCGCCGCTGGTGGCGGTAGCAGCATTCGTCATTTACTTTCTTCTGGCACTCGCCCTGGCGAGAATAAGGGCCGAGCTTGGGCCTCCGGTGCACGACTTCCACTTCTCAGGCCCGGATTTCGCGATTACGTCGGCCGTCGGGGTTGGCAGACTATCGCACGGAGACATGCTGGGCCTCGCTTACTTCTGGTGGTTCAACCGCGCGTATCGCAGCCATCCTATGCCGATTGTGGTCGAAAACTCCAAGATCGCCGACGCGTCGAAAACGGGCCAGCGAACAATGCTGTGGGGGATCCTAGTGGCGGTCGCGGTGGGGACAATCGCCACGTTCTGGTCGTATCTGCACGTCGGCTACAAGCTCGGCTTCGAGGTGGGTGTCGAGCTGGGGGGACAGTACGCCTACGGTGGTTTTCGACAACTTGCAGACTGGTGGACTGCACCGAAGGAAGCGTCAGGTCCCAATTGGGCCGCCAACCTGATGATCCTTGCAGGGTTCGCCTTCTGCATCCTGCTTTCATATGTGCGCCTGACGCTTCTGAACTTCCCGTTCAACCCGATCGGCTTCGCCGTGACCGCGAGCTGGGCAATCAACATCGTTTGGGTCCCGCTGCTGATCGCCTGGATAGTCAAGTCGGCGATCCTCAGGTTCGGGGGCCTGCGGCAGTATAGGGCGGCGCTGCCTTTCTTCCTGGGCCTGATTCTTGGCGGCATGTGTATCGGCAGCATCTGGGGCATCGTCGGAACCGTGTTCAAAGTGCCGTACTACAATTTCTGGGGGGCGTGAGCACTCGCGGCCGAGGAAGATGACGAATCACATTCCAGGCTGCTCCCATAGGAAGCAAAGCCAGCGTTTTGGACCATCGGCCGCTATTCGACCAGTCGCGAGAATCGCCGCGCACGCTGCTATCGCAACTGCCTGGGGCACAACGCCGGGCCCGGAGTCGGGCTTCCATACGGCCGGAAATCCGACTGTAATTTCCTGCAAGAAATCCTCGCCGACCGGTTGAAGCAAGGCCCGCAGGGTGCTATAATCTGTCCTGCCTTTCCCACCTGCACCACCACGGACGGTTGCCTTGTCAGACCTACAGCTACAGCTTGGTGAGGACGACTCTTATCGGGCTCTGCAGAGTTCCTGGGAGCAGGTCCTGGACGCCCTATCTGAACGGGTCAATAAGCCCTCTTTTGAGAGCTGGATAAGGACCGCCCGTCCGCTGGGTATCGATGGCGGCCTCGTCAGGATAGGCACGCCAAGCAGGTTCGCCAAGCACTGGCTGGAGACCAAACACCTGGACTCGATAACCCAACTGCTGGAACAGCGTCTCGGAGCGCCCATCCGTGTAAAGATCGAGCTCGTCGAGGAAAACGAGCCGGTACTGCTGACCGACAAGCTCCCGAAAAAGCCCAGAGAGCGCAGTACGGGGGACGACGAATTGATGTCCCAGCCCCTCAACAGCCGGTACGTGTTCGACACCTTCGTCGTTGGCCCCAATAACCGTCTCGCGCACGCCTGTGCGGTCTCAGTCGCGGAGACTCCCGGGAAGACCTACAACCCCCTGTTTATCTACGGCGGCCCGGGACTTGGAAAGACGCACCTCATGCAGGCAATCGGCCACTACGTCGTCGCCAACCATCCCCAGATGCGCGTGCTGTACGTGTCCGGAGAAACATTCACGTATCACTACATCACAGCCCTTCGCGAGCATCGCACCGCTGAGTTCCGGCGAAAGTACCGCAATGTCGATATCTGGCTGGTGGACGACATTCACTTCCTGGTCGGGAAGGAACGCACCGTAGAGGAGTTTTTCCACACCTACAACGCTATCTACGACATGGGCAAGCAGATCGTCCTGACAAGCGACCGCGTGCCCAAGGAGCTCGATCTAGATAGGAGGTTGCTCTCCCGTTTCGAGTGCGGCCTCATCGCCGACATAACGCCGCCGGACTTAGAAACGCGAATGGCCATCATCCAGAGCAAGGCAGCGTCCGAGCATATGACGCTATCAAACGAGGTCATCCTCTACATTGCACGCCTTATAACCTCCAACATCCGCCAGATCGAGGGTGCCCTGATTAAACTGCACGCGTACGCTTCCCTGATGAGGCAACCGGTTACACCCGCCTTCGCCGAGGAGGTGCTCGGAAGCTACTTCGGGGAGGTCCCAGGCCCTCCGGTCGTGGATGCAGAGAAGGTCCAGCAACAAGTAGCCAGGCGGTTCAACGTCGATGTCGCCGCCCTCAAAAGTGCCTCGCGCAGCAAGGATATAGTTATCCCTAGACAGGTGGCAATGTTCCTGATTCGGCAATTGACGGACTGGTCTCTGCCAGCCATCGGGAGGGTCTTCGGCGGTCGCGACCACACTACCGTTCTGCACGCCTGCAAGTGCGTAGCGGCTCGCATCGCGGCTGATGCAGCCTTCGCCGCTCTCGTAGAAGAACTTTCCGAATCCATCCGCTCCGGGAAAGACTGTTGATGCTCTCCTTGACCAACCTGTGGAAGAGCTTGTAGATTCTTCTGGGGACGACTCAGCGCTGGATAACCCCGCGTTTGCCCAGATCCAAAACTTGGTTTTCCCCCGAAACAGGCTCTGCTTTTCCACAACTTGCGCGCTTCTCGATCCAAGATACGGCACGTTCTGTTATCCACCGTGCCCACAGCGTTACCATTACCGCAACCGAACTCAGTATAATTACCTGACATGCGGGTTGAGTATCTCACGCTAACTGACTTTCGAAACTACGCGGAGCTCGAACTGCGCCCGGACCCCGGAATGAATATACTTCTCGGGGACAACGCACAGGGCAAGAGCGCTCTCTTGGAAGCAATTTACGTGCTTGCCACGACCAAGTCGCACAGGACCAGCCGGGACAGCGATATGATCCGAATATCGCGGCACTTTGCGCGCCTGTCTGCCCGGATATCTAGGGAACGACGCCCGGATGCCACACTTGAGCTGGTGATCAGCAGGGGCGAGCGAAAGACAGGCAGGATTGACGGAACCACGCATACCAAACTCGGTGATCTTATCGGACAGCTAAATGCGGTTATATTCAGCAGTTTGGATATTGAGATGGTCCGTGGGGAACCGTCGTTGCGAAGGCGGTTCATGGACCTGGAGATCTGTCAGGTGAGTCCGCAGTACGTTTACGCGCTCGGGCGATACAAGCGCGGGCTGGAACAGAGGAACAACCTGCTGAAAGAAATCAAGCTCGGTACGAGTACAGAGGACACCCTCGGGGTGTGGGACCAGCAGCTATCGCATTACGGTGCTACAGTGATGGGTAAGAGGATGCAGTTTGCAACCTTTCTGGCTGATTGCGCTGCTAGGGTGTACCGTGAGCTGACAGGCGGTAAGGAAATCCTGTCGGTGAGCTATAAACCCAGTGTCGCTGTCGCAGGCGGTGGAGAGATCGGCCTGGGCTTGCTCCAAGCGCTTGAGAACCGCAGGGAGGTGGATGTGTCGCGGGGGACAACCACTGTCGGCCCGCACCGGGATGATCTCGCCATATCCGTCGACGGGCTGTCAGTGAAGGATTATGCCTCCCAGGGACAGCAGAGGTCGGTAGCGCTGGCACTCAAGCTGGCCGAGATGGATCTGCTGGCAAGGGAATCCGGAGAGCCACCCGTTTTGCTACTGGACGATGTCGGCGCCGAACTCGACCCCGAACGGCGCGCCCGGGCGATACGTCTGAGTGCAGGGCGATGCCAGACATTTGTCACGACAACTGATCTTGAGGAGCTCGACCAGCAAACCCTGGACTCGGCAGCGGTTTTTCGGGTAACATCAGGTGAGGTGATACCGCAGTGAGGCAGCGCTGGCTGCGCAGGGGCAATCTGTCCAGGGCCGGAAGCCTCGTAAGCTCCGCGCTCGGCCGGCTCGGCGCCCAGGAGAAGGTGCTGGAGCAGCAGGCTGTCGCGAAATGGCCGCAGGTGGTCGGACCGCAGGTGGCTGCCGCGAGCAAGGCGGAACGGGTGATGCAGGGAGTCCTTTTCGTGGCGTGCAAGAGCAGCACGTGGGCAAGCGAACTCTCGCTGCATAAGGATCGTATCGTGAAGAGAATAAACGACTCGCTCGGCACGACGGTCGTCAAAGATATTCGCTTTTCCGCTCGCGGCTTCCGGCAAGCCAAGGAAACCAAGTCTGAGCGCGAGGAGAAGGTCGAGGCGGTCGGGTTAGCTCAACCTGATATCGAGAAGGCGAAGCAAATCAGCCGGGTGTGCAGCTCGCCCGAGCTCGCGAGCCTCGTCGAGAGAGCGGTCCTTACGAGCAAGAGGTTGGGCAAGCTGAGAGGCCGAGGCGAGACTCAGAGCGCGGAGACCGGCGGCTGAGCGGCCGAAACTTGCGCGCCGTGCAGATGGGAGGTGAGGCAACGTGGCGGAGTGGAAAGGTCCTGTTGAAAAGATAGATGACTACCGGTGGCGGATCCCCCAGTCTTACAAGCCAGGAATGCGGACCGAGGGAATCGTGTACGCCACTGAACCTATGCTCGCGCAGATTCGGAAGGACGAATCCCTGGAACAGGTCGCGAACGTGGCGTTCCTGCCTGGGATCGTCGGGGCCTCGATGGCAATGCCGGATATTCACTGGGGCTACGGGTTTCCCATAGGTGGAGTCGCGGCGACGAGAGTCAGCGATGGGGTTGTATCTCCCGGCGGCGTGGGCTTCGATATCAACTGCGGGGTGCGGCTTCTACGAACCGATCTCACAGCGGAAGGGATTAAAGGACGGATCTCCGACCTGGTCGATCAGCTCTATGTGAACATCCCCGCAGGCGTCGGCGGGGAGGGTAAGATCAGGGTCAACGAATCCGAGCTGAAGGATGTGATGAGGAAGGGTGCCAAGTGGATGGTCGAACACGGACTGGGGCTGCCGGAGGACCTTGAGGTCAGCGAAGAGCAGGGCGCTATGGAAGGCGCCGACCCCGGCGCTGTCAGCAGGGAGGCAATCAAACGCGGCGCTCCTCAGCTCGGAACCCTCGGCGCAGGCAACCACTTCCTGGAGATTCAGGTTGTCGAGGAGATATACGATGAACGCGCGGCGACAGCGTTCGGGATAACCGAGAGGGGCCAGATCACCATAATGATCCACACCGGAAGCCGCGGATTCGGCCACCAGGTATGTCAGGACAGCTTGACAGTCATGCAGAGCGCCGCGCGGAAATACGGG
>JBMFPI010000065.1:11409-12492 GCA_049969195.1 Armatimonadota bacterium | reverse complement strand
GCCCGGGAGCGGTGCCGCACATATCGGCACGTCTTTGAGAGATGTGCACAGCGATTCGTCCGCTGCGGTGACATCGGCTAGGTCGGAGAGCCTTATCTGGACTGCCGACACCTGCGACACAGGCCTGACGACGACCTGCGCCTTACCATCGGCAGCCGGTACCTCGCCTTGACACATGATCAGACATAGCAAAATCGGCACAGCTCGGCTCACCGTTATCACCGCCTCAAGTTGTTGGCGATATTGAGCATCTCGTCTGCGGTCTGGATGGCCTTCGCGTTGATTTCGTAGGCTCGCTGGGCGACGATCATATTGACCATCTCCTCGACCACCTTGACGTTGGACATTTCCAGGAAACCGCGGCCAAGCGTGCCGAGGCCGTTCATACCCGGCGTATCGACGATGGCCTCCCCGGATGCCGCGGTCGGGGTGAATAAGTTCCTACCCTCGCTTGTAAGACCGGCGGGGTTCGAAAACTTCGCGATCTGGATCTGGCCGATCTCCTGTGGTGTGGTTTGCCCAGGGAGCACAACGGACACAGTGCCGTCCGAGCCGATGGAGATGCTCTGTGCTTCCGGGGGCACTGTGATCTGAGGCTCGAGCGGAAAACCGTCCGACGTCACCATCCTGCCCTGGGCGTCTAGTTTGAATGTCCCGTCCCGGGTGTAGGCAGTCTTGCCGCTGGGCATCAGGATCTGGAAAAACCCATCGCCCTCGATAACCAGATCGAGCGGGTTCTCGGTCTGCTGAAAATCGCCCTGCGTGAACACCTTTTGGATCGCTGCCGGCCGGGTTCCGAGGCCGATCTGGATGCCGGTCGGCACCTGATTGCCCTGGGCTTCCACCGTCCCCGCGGCGCGCGTGCTCTGATAAAGCAGGTCCTGAAAGTCCACTCGGCTCTTCTTGAATCCGACAGTGTTGACGTTGGCTAGATTATTCGAGATGACGTCGATGTTGAGCTGTTGGGCCGCCATTCCAGTGGCAGCTGTCCAAAGAGATCTGATCAACTTGCGTTCCTCCTACGCAGTGCGTCCTACCTGATTTATGACCTTATCAAGCGTCTGGTCGACGGCTAAGATCGCC
>JBMFPI010000065.1:0-11399 GCA_049969195.1 Armatimonadota bacterium | reverse complement strand
AAGCGCGGTAATCATCGCCACCATTTCCAGGACCGGGTTGACGTTTGAGCCTTCGAGGCTGCCCTGGACTACCTGGCCGGGGGTCTCGCCTGCCGGCGCCTCCAGCCGTATCTTGTCCACCGCTGTGCCGTCTACTACGACCGTGCCGTCAGGCTCTATTGTCCACGTCGTGCCCTTCAATGTGATCGGCCCGTTTCGACCGAGCACGGGCTCGCCGGCATCGGTGGTCAGCGTTCCGGAGGCGTCCAGCGTGAAAGAGCCGTTCCTCACCTGCCTGATCCCTCCCGTAGACTGCACGCAAAACGAGCCGGGGCCGATTATTGCCAAATGCGTCTGATTGCCGGTATCTTCGATTGGTCCCTGGCCGTTGTCGACCCGAATAACAAGTTTCGGAACCGGGACATCCGGCTCGGCGTTGCCCGGCAGCGGTGTTATCCGGACTGTCCGCTCCGCATCCGCCAGCACCGACATGAACCCGACCGCGGTACGCTTGAAGCCCGCAGTGTTGGCGTTCGCAAGGTTTGCTGCGAGCACATTGTGATACTCAAGCTGGCTCAGCATGCCTGCCGCCGAACAATACATTCCTTTGGTCACTTCATCCGCCTCCAAGAATGTTCTCGACAGGCGGAGCGGCAGGCTTTAGCGGTTTGTCGGGAGTCGATGCAATAGTTTTTGCGTCTTGCGCCTTGGGGACGGCGACGCGAATGGCTTCTTATGTCCAGGGTGAACGGGCTGTCGCGGCGAGGCGCAGGCCCAGGCTCCGGCGGCGATTTCCGGATCCCGGACTCAGCAAGCATGGCATGAAAACGCGCGCTGTCGGGTCAGGTTCTCTTCCTGAGGCTCTCGGGTGTCGCAGGCTGTTGTGACAGTATCGGTTCAATCTCCCAGGCTCAAACGCCCGCGACCTCGTCATGCTGAACTCAATTCAGTATCTGTCCATCCGGCGATTGGATGCTGATGGATGCTGAAACAAGTTCAGTATGACATGATCCCCGAAGAGCTGGGCTGTTCCAGGCAGTTGAGAAGCGGTCGCCTCGTCGAAAACGCAGGGTTTGCGTTCTTACCGCACGAGCCTCCGGGATCAATCCGGCCAGCCGTCGTCGATTTGGGTGTTGATGTCCGACGGCAGGTAGGAATACAGATCCGCGTTCCGCAGGCGGAACTTGATCTTCTTGTCTTTGTCGATCATCTGCTCCGGGAAGCTGCGAGTTTTCCACGTAATCTCGCCGCGGATGCTATCGCCTGTGAACGCGTTCGAGTAGTACCACTCAAACCCGGGGATCGGGTTGTTGTGGCGATCGAGAAGCTCCGCCGCCACATAGCCGCCCGGCCCGCATCTGGCGTTGATTGTGATTTTGGGCGTGTTGAAGACTTCTCTGCGGGAGATCAGCCAGCCTTCGCCGTCTCCGGCGTGCATTGAGCAGAAGCCGTCCATCCGCAGCCTGGCCAGTCCTACGGAGCAGGTCATACCCGTGTAGTCCTCGTGTATCTGATCGGCGGCACCGTAGTAGAACCACAGCTCGTCGCCCATCACCACGGGTGCGCGAGCGGGCAGTATCATACCGCTGTCAAACGCGTGATAGGGCGTGTTAGCTATGAACGGCTCGCGCTTTGGAGTTCGCGTCCAGCTAATGAAGTCCCAGGTCCAGGCAAGCTGGACGTCAATGGTTCTGGGGCTGCCCTCCTGGGCTTCGAACATCACAGCCGGCTCGGTATACCTGCCGTACTTGATCCAGCGCGCATGGTAGATGTTCGGCAGCCCAATGTAAAGGCCCTGGTACGCGAAAACGGGCATGCAGTAGATCTGGGTGGCATCCGGGTCGAGGTCGTCCGCCCCGAACACGGGCCCCTCGACCGGCTTTGTCCACTTCTTCAGGTCCTCGGTCCACACTATCCCGCACGCGCGGTGGCGTCTGTTCGCACACTTCCAGGTGCACGTGATGCGGTCGTTGTAGGGGTCGTAGAAGTAGTTCTGAGCGTCGGACGATGAGAAAAGCTCCTTGCCGTCTTCGGGTTCCTCCCTCGTCCAGTGGAGGCCGTCGCTGGAGAAACTCAGCCCCGTGTTGTTGAAGCTGACCCACGTGCGCTCGGGCGAGGTAGGCCGGGCGAACTTGATTACCTGGGTTCCGCCAGTGATGATGTTGTTCTCTCGCGAACCTCCCCACTCGACATCGCCCACGATCGGCCTGGTCCACCGCAGACCGTCTTCGGATTCGGCCACGCAGGTTTTGGTCTTCTCCCCGTCGGCGATGCAGTAGTAATACATTCTGAGCTTGTCACCGTCGCGGAGGACCGTCCCGCCGCACAACGGCCCCCATTGTTCCCAGTCCTTTTCTTTGAAGAAAACCGGGTTTACGTCGTGCTTCATGGCTGGGTGAAACACGCGTTCCAGGCCGCAAGACTCTTCCACGACCATCGCGTCGAGAAATAGCCTGCGGAAAGGCGGTCCTTCGACCAGAACCGGATCTAGATCGACAAGCCTGGGCACATTCGGGTCGGCGCCCTCCGGCCTGGCCTGCACCAGCGCATCGACAAGTATAGAGATCATCGCGTTTATCCTCGCTGTTGCGACAAAAGTATTCTCCCCGGCGTGCTTCGCTGCTCGCCGGGTTCGTGCAGCGCGGTGTCAGGCTCCCTGCAGCAGCCTGATATAGTCTCGCGCGACGATGAGGTCCTGAAGGGCTTCTTCGGCCTCGCATGGCGGTTTGCATTCACCCTTAATCGCGCTGACGAAGTTGATAGCCTGCTGGCGCATTGCGTGGACCCAGGGCAGGGTGGGAACGATTGTCTCCGGGGTCTTTCCGTCCCCCGGGTCGCACATTATTTCCACGCGCCCGGGCCGATTGATCGCCAGCGGTGCCGGAAGATCTATCTTGATGTAACCTTTCTCGAAGCAGACCAGGGCCTGCTCCTGCCAGTCTAGCGTAGTCTGATAGGGGGTCATTTCTATGATCCCGGCGATCCCGCTCTCACTCTGCACGGCCATCACAATTCCCATCGGGTCCGCGAACGTCACCTTGTACGGTTCGCCCATCAGATACCGCATCAAATTGACCTGGTGGACGTAATAGTTCACGAACGACTTATATCGGTCGAATGTTTCTTTGTCCATATCGGGGGCGGGCGGGTCCCACTCGAGTGGAGGCATTGGCTCGTCGGTTCTGATGAGGTCTATAAACCCCGACGCCGTCCATTCACCGGCCGGCATGAGTATTCGCACGTAACGCATCCGCCCAAGCTCGCCCGTCGACTTGAGCCGGTCTATCTCGCGTTTGGCATATATGATTGCCGGGTCGCTGCGCTTGTGGTAGCCGACCATGTGCCAGGTGCCGCTGGCCTTCAGGGCAGCAAGTATTCTTTCGCCGTTTTCGACCGTTGCTGCCAAGGGCTTCTCGGTGAAAACGGGCACACGCGCCTTGTATAGTTCCGGAATAAGTGTGGCATGTCGGTTGAACGGCTGGCTCGCAACTATACCGTCGAGCTTCTCCGCTGCCAGCATAGCCTCGTGATCTTTATAGACCCTCGGCACCCCGTATCGAGCCGCCACCCTCTGACCCAGCTTCTCCCGAATTTCCGCGATCGCTACAACCTCGCAATCCGGCAATGTGACGTAGTTCTTGAGGTGGGCGCACTGTCCCATCGAGCCTACTCCAACGAAACCGATCCTTACCTTGTCCAAGAAACACCTCCTGAATGGTACTTGCCGCCGGCGCGCACGTTCTCATCGCGAACTCGATTCAGGCCCAGTGTGGTTGTGCGCGGACCCTGAATCAATTTCACTCAGCACGGCATTTGCGACCTTATTCTTCCGAGCAGATCCATTGTGCTATCTGTGTGTCGGCGGCCGGAGAGCTCGTCGTCCTGAGTGCGCTCGGCCGACCGGCGGCTTTGTAGGCCGACTCGGCCCAGGATGTATCGAACTTGCCCTGCGTGTTGTGTATGAAGAGATCGCCGGGCGCGGCGAGCGTTACGGCGGTCCGAAAATCTCCGGCCCGGCGCAGGCAGGGCACGTAGAAGTCGTTAAGCAGCGCCTCGTCGTTCGACGTATCAACCCCTGCGGCATCCGCCACCAATTTGTCTACCCACTGCGAAAACGGACGGGCCAGCAAGCACCAGAGCCCGGCCTTGCCCTGACCGACCAGAGCGATGACGGATTCACGAGCCTCAGCGGAGCTATCGTCGTTTTCCCAGGAGTGCAGCCAGGTGAGCGCGAGGAGGATATCGTATACCCGCTCGGCGGTATCGGTGCGGTTATAGGTGTCGAAAAAGTCCCTGTCGTAGTCGCGTTCGGGAGAACCCTCTGGCGCCACGTGCTCGCCCGTGTTGAACGCATCAATCGCGAGTACTCGCAGGCCGCGCATCAGCAGGCCGGATACGAGAGAGCCCGACAAAGCGTCCTTGCCGTTATCGTTCACGGTGAGCACCACTCCCGCCCGGCGGCGAGACTGGGTACTGGTGAGACTGCCTGGCTTCGGGCGTTCCCGGCCGGATTTGTCAGGCTCGTCACCCGGCTCCAGCAGCACAGCGGGCACTTTTGCCCCGCGGACTTTGTCCGCCAGGACAAGTTTCGTCACCGTCATCCGGGGCTTCTTTTCGACTGCCCTGACCTCGGCCTCCACAAGAATCGTCGACGGTATCGACAGTGCGCGGCGCAGGGCGGGTTCGTAGAGTTTGCGGAATCGGGCGAGGCCTGCCGGGCTCGCCGGTCGACTGGCTTCGAGCTGAGATTCCGAGGCCCGGATGAGCTGGTCCACGATCGCATCCGGTTCGAGTGCTCCTTCAGGCAACATGCCGTCCGGAAAACACAGCAGATGTTCCTTTGGGTCGACCTCGACCGGCTGTTCCTTAACCGGCTGGGGCAGAGGCTTCTCCGGCAGCCATCTGCCGAAGAACGAATAAACCGCCTCGCGGCTGTCCTTGTTGTAGTTGTGAGGCGCGTCAAACCGCACGTGCCCGACTCGATCCTCGGCCCCGAAAAGCTTGTAGATCGCCCGGATAGCGGGGAACTCAACCTCAGGCGTATCCCTGGTCCAATCGCCCGTTGCCGCGACCAGAAACAGCGGGCGCGGTGCTGCGGCTGCCGTGATTTCAACGTTGTTGGTGTCGATTCGCAGATTCGGCGGGTTCTCGCACCGGCATCCGCCTTGCATCGTGTGTGAGACCATAACCACAGGGGCTGCTGCAAAGACTCGCGGATCGGCGGCCGTCAGCAGGAAAGTCTGCGTCCCGCCGCCGGAAGCACCCGTGATCGCGATTCGGTCCGGGTCTACATCAGGCAGCGACTGCAGAAAGTCGATTGCGCGGATGGAGTTCCAGGTCTGCAGTCCGCCAAGGCTGATACCCCACAGCCGGCAGCGCCGATCTCCGAGAGCATCGTGTTTTTTCGGCAGGCCTGTCGGATCGTGTGGTATTCTGACCTGCCTGCTGTCGTTGTAGCCGACCATGTCGTACGAGAACACCACATAGCCCTGCTTCGCGAAGTTTGCGGCCCTGGTTGGAATGCTTGTGTTGTCGTTGTGCACCAGCCGGCCCGGGGCCCAGTGGCCGTGGGTGTTGAGCACCGCTGGGTGCCGGCCTGGCGCCTTGGGGCGATACAGGTTGCCGGTGCAGTAGAAACCGGGGTAGCTCTCGAAGTAGCACTTCTCGACTGTATAGTTGCCGTGGTCGATCTTGCCGAAGATGCGGGCGTTAAGTGGGTGTTTCTGGGGCATCGGGAGCAGACCGGCCGCCCCGAGCACCTGTTCGCGGAGTTCTGCGGCCCGCCTGGCCCACTCGCGCCGCGACCTGTATTGTGTCGCCATATAGGACACGTCGTAGTCCAGATTCAAATGCCGCACGAGTTCGAAGCGCTTGTCGGCTGGTGGGCTTGAATCAGTTTGCATCTTGTCGTAACCGCTCGCCAGACCGGGACAGCTTAGCACGAGAGAGATTGTCAACACGACTCTCATCGGCGCGGTCCTTTTCAGACGTTCAGGATGAGGCTTCGGTGCGGGATACCTCAGTTCCTGCGCGTGTGTAGTACATTTCAAGAGGTGCAGGGACTTCACTTTTGTGAGCTTATCGCCGGCCGGCGTATGTTGCCTCCGGAACGGGCGGGTCCGTGTTTGGCAGGCGGTCTGGAACATGCCCGCGATGCCTGCGGCCGGGGCGGGATGCCTCGGACGAGCGGTAACCCTTACCCCGACCCTCTCCCGCAAGCGGGAGAGGGCGTTCTATTGTATCCTGAGGGAACTCAGGCCTGCGCAGGCCTGCCGGGGTAGTTATTGCGGTTGTTCCCGCAGGATAGAAGCAAGGGGAGCGTGCGTGCGGTCGTTGCCGAAGCACATGAACAGGGTCAGCATGAACTCATTCCCGCGGAACTGGACTGTCTTTCTTGCCGGATCGGGCTTGACGGCGCGCGGTCAGTGGCTCATAATGGCAGGCAATGACAAGTGGTGAATGCTTTCGCAGGCTGACAAAGTTCGCCACTCTTTTTTTGGAGGTTATCGTACTCATGGCCAGCGCACCTGTTGCGCCTGGAGCGCAGCCGAATGCCGAGTATCTCAGCGACCTTGCGGCGCGAATCGTGCATTGCCAGCAGGGGTGGGGGCTGCTGGGGATCGATGTCGCGGCCCACGCGCAAGATCAGGAGCCCGCTAAGCTCAGGATCAAGGACAAGAATTACTCCAGGGGCCTCGGCCACCACGCGCCGGGCGAGATCATCTTGGACCTGGACGGGCTGTATGAGACGTTCGAAGCCGAGGTCGGTGTGCAGTGGCAAGGTGATGGCCTCGGCAGCGTTGTTTTTCAGGTCTATGTTGACGACGAGAAGCGGTTCGACTCGGGCGTGATGAGAGGGGACGACCCGCCGAAGCCAGTCCGTGTCTGCGTAGCCGGCGCGTCAGACCTGAGACTCGTGGTTACCGACGTCGGCGACGGCATCACCTGCGACTGCGCCAACTGGGCCGACGCGCGACTAATTAGGTCGTCCGGACCTGTCCCTGCGCCTGCGGTGTCGCCGGTGGATGTCGCGCAGTTTGCTCGAGTGATCACCTGTGATCCGGCCCGGACCGACGGAGCGCGCGCGAGCAGGATTGAGGAATTCCGCGCGGAGGACGTGTTCCTTGAGACGGAGATCGGGCCCGATTCCCAGGGAGCCTATGCCGTGCCGTCGTATGACGGCACGGGTTGCATCGGCCTTGGGTGGATTGAGGAGCGCAGGCTCAAGGAGATCGGGATCGAGTTCGTCGGCCCCATCGGCGAATCGGAATCGGGAGCTGCGGAAAACACCAGCAGTGCGGGGGTGCAGTACTGGCTCGGCCAGTCGCAATGGCAGGGCGAGTGGAAAACCCTGGCCGGTGAGATCGAGACCAAAGGCAACCGCTGGACAATGCGCGTAAATAGGGCGGCCAACCCGGGCATCCGCGGGGGTACGCGAAAAATCAGATGGGTGCTTCCGGGATCGGCGGCTCACGCTCAGGTCGGGCGACTCTGGGCGTTCACGAGCTCGCGCTGGGATGATATCGAGCTGAGGGTCGAGCTTCAGGATCAGACCGGGGGCGAGTTGGGAGAGGTTGAGGTTTACAACGGCGCTATCGTGGATGAAAACGGCGCGGCTGTGCGGCGGACGTGGGATCTCGGCAAGCCGCTTCGCCTGAAAGTGCGGTACAGCAAGCCGAGACGATGGAAATCCGATCGAACCGTGCTGCGGCTGCGCTTGCCGTCCTGTTCGTTCGGTGTTGCAATTGACGATCTGATCGCCAGGGACTGCATCTACGTGAAAGACGCCGGCGCGTTCGTGGCTCGCGAGCCGGCGAAAATAACGCTTAATGACTACCTCCGCACCATCGAGGGTCGGAAGACGATTCTTCAGCGCGTTCGGGAAATGCCCGACCAGACGCTGGAACAGGCGCTGGCCAGGACGCGCAATCCGATACAAAGCACCGGGCCAACCATGCTTTCCCTTGCCTGCGACAACCGGAAATTCGTCGTCACACGCGAGGGCGCAATCCGGTTACCAACGGATCCCGAAAAGTCGGAAGACGGATTCGCATGCCAGGCCAGATTCCTGGTCGAGGTGGTGCCCCGTTTCGGATCGGGTCGGAACGAGATCCTAAAGCGGCACGTTGAGGAAGGCTGGCTGCCGGTCCCGGTGATCGAGGTGCAGGACGGCGGAATCGACTACACCCAGCGCACGTGCGTCGTGCCATCCGGCGGGCGTGTGCGCTCTGATGCGCCCGATTGGCTCGGGGAGGAGCCTCTGTGCGTGTCTGAGTTTGTCATCGAAAATCGCGCCGACGGGCCTGCAGAAGCTTCGTTGTGGCTTGAGTTTTTGCCAGGGTCCGACGGCACGCAACGGGCCAAAGTGGTCGCGAACTCGTGCGGAGTGTCCGTTGAGGCCGACGGCAGGCTGCTCGCCGTGTTCGCGCCGCCGGAGGGGCTTGCGCTGAGAATGTTCGTCGAGGAATCCGCGCTCACTCTGAGCGGGAGTATACCCCCGAACTCTAGGGCCGTATGCCGCCTGCTTTTGCCGGGTTGGGAGATGAAGCCGGAGGACTGCGCACAGCTCCTGCCGGACGCGGCGAAGCTTGCGGCTGACGTCGGATCGTATTGGCGAAAGGTTCTTGCCCCGGCGATGCAGATCGAGCTGCCGGATGAGTTCCTTGCAGATCTGATCAGGGCCTCTCAAGTATACTGCTTTGTCGCTGCGCGAAACGAGGGCGAGGGCGCAAGGATCGCGCCTTGGATCGTCTCCGTCGTCTACGGCCCGCTGGAAAGCGAGGCGAACTCCATCATCCTTGGCATGGCTCTCATGGGGCACGAGGAGTTCGCGCGTCGCTCGCTCGACTACTACATTCACCGCTACAGCGCTGCGGGGTACTTAACCACCGGCTACACACTGATGGGCACCGGCTGGCATCTGTGGAGCCTTGGCGAGTTCTACAGGCTGTATCGTGACGAGGCCTGGATGAAAAAAGTGGCGCCGGAGGTCACACGGGTCTGTAACTGGATTGCTGCACAGCGTGAAAAGACAAAAAGACTCGACAGCGGGGGAAACAAGGTTCCGGAGTACGGCCTGGTACCGCCCGGAGTTCTCGCCGACTGGGGCGTATTCGCGTACCACTACAGCCTTGAGGGTTACTACTACGCAGGTCTGAAATGGGCGTCGGAGGCGCTCGCCGATGTCGGCGCGCTCGGCGCGGATTGCCTGGTCAGAAATGCCGAGGAGTTTCGCCAGGAGATTCTTCGCGCCTATCATTGGACGCAGGCACGGATGCCGGTCGTCCCTCTGCGCGACGGCACATGGATCCCGGGCTACCCCGCGCAGGTTTATACGCTCGGTCCTACGAACGATTACTTCCCCGGACAGGACGGCAACCGCTCCTGGGCATACGATGTCGAGCTCGGCGCGCATCAGCTTGTTCCACAGGGAGTCCTCGATCCGGCGAGCCGCGAGGTCGAGCGCATGTTGGACCACATGGAGGACGTCCAGTTCCTCTTGGATGGATGGCGTGATTATCCGGCCGCCAAATCGGAGGCGGATTGGTTCAACCTGGGTGGGTTTGCGAAAATGCAGCCATACTACTGCCGAAACGCGGAAATCTACGCACTGCGGGATGATGTGAAGTCGTTCATCCGTTCGTATTTCAACACGCTCGCTACCCTGGTCAACACGGAAACCATGTGGTTCTGGGAACACTTCAATGCCGGCGGCGCGTGGAACAAGACTCACGAGACCGGCTATTTTCTGCAGCAGACGCGGCTGATGCTTGTGATGGAGCGCAGAGACGAGTTGTGGCTCGCCCCGTTCGTAACGTCCAACTGGATGCGGCATGGTATGCGCGTAAGTGTCGGGAACGCCCCTACGCGCTTCGGCACTCTGGAGTATAGCATCACGTCGCACGTTGATGAGGGGTTTATCGAGGCCCAAATCGACCCGCCAACCCGCAGCATGCCTCGTGAGATCGTAGTGCGGCTGCGTCACCCTGAGGGCAAGCGCATAACTTCCGTCGAGGTGAACGGCGAGAAGCACGCCAATTTCGATGCTGAGAAGGAGATCGTTCGTTTGAAGGCAGGGCGGGGCCCGATCAATGTGCGGGCCTGGTTTTGATGGGTTTGGGCTGCCGAGCCGTTCTGTGTGGCGCTATCCGAGTGCCTTGCGCAGAACCTGGAATGCCTCCGACCAGATCAGCGGTGCGGGCGATTGGCACTCAAGCACGATTGCGGGGCTGCACCGGCAAGCCAGCCAAACTTCTGCGAAGGACCGCCAGTCGATTACGCCCGCCCCGGGGAGGCGGTGCTGGTCCGACGTGCCGTCGTTGTCGTGGACGTGTGTGACGGAGCTGCGAGGGAGCAGAGCCCTTGCAAACTCGATGAATCGGCCGGATAGATTGGCGTGGCCGCAGTCGAAGCAGACGCTTACCGAACCTGGCTCGGTGTCGTCCAGCAGCCCAAGGATTTCCTCCGGCGTGTGTCCCAGGTAATCCGGCGGTAGGTTCTCCACCGCCAGCACGACGCCAGATTCGCGCGCGACCGTCGACAGCTCCCGCAAAACCCCGTGGGCGCGCTCGAGTTGTCTCTTTCTGGTTCTGGAGCCGTCCAGCCTGTCGCCCGGATGAACCACAACGGCGCGTGCCCCGACTGCTCCTGCAAACTCGATCGAGTCGATCAGCACTTCGACCCCGCGCTCGTGCGTTTCGTCGTTAAGGCTGGATACGTCGAGATCAGGTCCAAACGGCGCATGGACGGACCGCGCGCGGACTCCGCACAAGGACAGCTTTTCGACCAGCGTTCCCAGCTTGCCCGGGTCGCGCCGCTCGAAGTATTCGGCCGACGGAACTCCGATCTCGATTGCGGTAACGCCCTGATCCGCGAGCAGGGGCACCGCCTCTGTAAGCTTCCCGATCTCGGGGTACCACGCAGGACAGATAATCTCCAATTCAGGCTCCAGGCGGGCTGTCTCGACAGACGCCATTTCGGCGTGGTCTGCCTAGCTTGAGGAGCACCGGGTCGCCGAAAGCATCGGGTTTGTCTTCTGCCGCGACAAGCTCATGCGAGATGATGCAGACAAGTATCGCTTAGACCTATGAGCCTGTCGTTCCTCTGCCTGATACCGGCCGGATCGCACGGCTCGAGCGGCGGATAGCGTACAAAACGGGCTGTTGTGCTAGGCGCGGTTTCGGCGATTCCCATGCTTAGTGTTAATCGAGGAGGATGTTTCGGTTCAGCGGGAATCACGTCACGCCGAACTTGTTTCGGCACTTAGACGACGAAGGGATGGATCCTAAATCGAGTTCAGGATGACGGGGTCCCGGGCTTGTGCGCTCACAAGACTGAACTTAGACGGTAACCGTCAAACCATCCGCACCTTGCGAGGTGTTTGCTGCTGGTTCATACTGTCTCCATTGCTGAGTGCGTGG
>JBMFPI010000064.1:4837-12525 GCA_049969195.1 Armatimonadota bacterium | reverse complement strand
TAGCTTCTGTCAAGGTGGGGGCGGTTTGACGCTTACTGACAGGCAGACGGAATTTGTGCTAGAATCGTTCCCGTGAACGCGGTAGTTATCATCCCTGCGCGTATGGCGTCCAGTCGTTTCCCGGGCAAGCCGCTGGCGGACATTTGCGGCAAGCCTATGGTGCAATGGGTATATGAGCGGGCATCGCAGGCAACCGGCATCTCGGGGGTGATCGTTGCGACGTGCGACCGCGAGATCGCCGACGCGGTCCGGCGTTTCGGCGGCGAGGCGGTTATGACTTCGGACAAGCATCGTTCGGGCACGGACCGTCTGGCGGAAGCTGCCGCGGAACTCGAGGCCGAAATCATCATTAACGTCCAGGGCGACGAGCCGCTCATAGACCCGGTTTCCATAGAAAAGGCGTTGGCGCCGCTCGAGCGGGGCTCCGAAGTGATGGCCAGCTTGATGGTCCCGATTACCCGCGAGGAGGCGCGGAATGCAAACCTGGTAAAGGTGGTCGTTTCCCTGGACGGGCACGCCCTCTACTTTTCCCGGTCGCCGATTCCTTATTGTCGCGACGAGCAAGCACGGGCACGCGTGTCCGAAACAGATCGCCACGGGCAGACGGAACACAAGAAATCGCGGGCTGAAGGTATATTCGGCCACGTCGGGCTGTACGCCTGCACCCGGGATTTTCTGCTCAGGTTTGCGTCGTGGGAGCCGACGCCGCTGGAGAAAACCGAGGCGCTCGAACAACTCCGCGTGCTCGAGCATGGATATCGGATCAAGATGGTCGAGATTGCGCAGAGACCGATGGCCGTCGACACCCCGGAGGACCTGGAGCGAGTCCGAGACGCGGTCCGCGGCATTCTGAGTGACGCTTCGAATTGTGCCACACCACGCTGTTGCGATAGGCGTGTTTTCGGCGATTGACCGCACCAATTGAGGAGCGTCTAATCGCCGAGAACGCCGGGCTTGCGTTCAATCGCGACGAGTTCCACACGGAGGATGTTATGAGCATTGCACAAGCGGGTGACGTCAGGTTCGGGGAGGGTTTGCCTTTGGCGCTGATCGCGGGCCCTTGCGTCATCGAGTCGGAGGACCTGTGTCTGGAGGTCGCGTCGAGGATAATCGAGATTACGCGCTCTCTGGAGATGCCGTACATTTTTAAGTCATCTTTTGACAAGGCGAATCGTACATCGGTCGAATCGTTTCGGGGCCCAGGGCTGGATAAGGGCCTGGAGATTCTCGCTCGGGTGAAATCGAAGCTGGGAGTTCCTGTGTTGACGGACGTGCACGAGGTCTGGCAGGTCGAGCCGGCTGCCCGGGTAGTTGATGTCTTGCAGATACCTGCGTTCCTGTGTCGACAGACGGACCTTATCGTAGCCGCGGCCAAGACCGGCAGGTGCGTCAATATCAAGAAAGGTCAATTCCAGGCTCCCTGGGATATGAAAAACTCAGTCGAAAAGGCTCGGAGCACAGGCAACAACAACATCTGCCTCACCGAGCGCGGCGTTTCATTCGGATACAACACTCTGGTTGTCGATATGACCAGCCTGCCGGTCCTGCGGTCCCTCGGTTGCGCTGTGATATTCGACGCGACACACTCGGTGCAGCGTCCCGGCGGCCTGGGACATGCCTCCGGCGGAGCGCGGGAGTTCGTGCCGCATCTTGTGCGCGCGGCGGTGGCTGTCGGGATCGACGCCCTGTTTCTGGAAGTGCACCCGGACCCGCCAAGTGCCCTCTGCGACGCCGCCAGTATGCTGGGCTTGGCGGACCTGCCGAAGGTGCTAGCAGACGCGGTGGCGATCAGAAAGGCGCTGGGCACGTGATTGCAAAAACGTCCGGCACTACAAACTCATAAATGAAGGCAAGCCCCGCACAGCCGTATAACAATGCTGATGTATAGGGTTATCGCGATAGAACGCGGACCCGGCGTTTTCGGCGATCAGACGCTTCTTGACTAGGCGGGAAAATCGCTTGAAAAGCGCCATCCCAACAGCCTGATGTACGGCTGACCAATCAACCTTCGTAAGGAGAGTCTTTGACCGATGAGCAAGATCAGAGTCGGCATCATAGGAGTGGGCGGAATCTCGTATGGTCACATCAGAAACTTCCTGGCTTCGCCTGATGCTGAGATCGTGGGGCTTGTGGATACGGACCCGAAGCGACTGGAGACCGTTTTCGAGAAAGTTCCCGAGCTCAGGGGTGTCCCGACCTACAGCGACTACAGGGACATGATCAGCCGCGATGGCTTGGATGCGGTTCAAATCAACACGCCGCACACTCTTCACTACGAGCAGATAATGAACTCCCTGGACGCGGGGCTGCATGTGCTGACCGAAAAACCGATGGTCTGCACCACCCAGCACGCCAGGGACATCATCAAGAAGCGAGATGAGACCGGCAAGGTCGTCATGATCTCCTATCAGCGGCACTTTCAGCCGCAGTTTCGCTATATGAAGCAAGCGATCGAGAACGGTGAGATCGGCGAGGTGACGTTCCTCGCGGCGCTGCAGTGTCAGGGCTGGAAGAAGGGCGTCGCAGGCACCTGGCGGCAGGTGCCCGAGCTTTCCGGAGGAGGACAGCTCAACGACTCCGGCAGCCACCTGCTGGATATGGTGCTGTGGCTGACGGGACTTACGGCCGAGAGCGTGCACGCGTACGTTGACAACTGCGGCACACCGGTTGATATCAACTCCGCGCTATCTATGAGGTTTACCAACGGGGCGCAAGGCACGGTCAGCGTCGTCGGCGATTCGGTCTGCCGATGGTATGAGGACTTCACGATCTGGGGCACCAAAGGCGTCCTGTTCTATCGCAACGGTAAGCTAATCCACTGTAACGAGGCGGGTGAGATGATCGAGCCGACCGATCTGCCTCCGGGGGGCAACCACGACCAGGGTTTCTGCGACGCTATCCTTGGACGCGACAAGAACTGGGTCCCGGCCGAATGCGGGTTGCGTGTGATTGAGCTTACGGAAGCAGCTTGGAAATCCGCCGAGATGTGCGCTCCGTGCGCGGTTGCCAGCCTGTAGGTTTCGCCTTACGCAGGTGAAAGCGGCGGAACAGCAGTTTGCTTGCGGGTGTGCGGTTGAGAAGCTCGAGGTTTTTTTGCGATAGAACGTAGGCTAGGTGTCTTCGGCGATTCGACGCTCCTCAGCTAAGCGGGAAAATCGCCGAAAACGCGCCCGTCGCAACAGCCTGAGAACCGTCAAGACGATTGTTCAGTTTTCCGGCAACGTCATCCTGAACGCAGTGAAGGGTCTCTGCGTGAGTCCTAGCTTCTTCGCTCCGCTCAGGATGACGGTCCCGCAGGACTGAGCTGATTCGCGTCGAGGAGAATATTCGCAATGCCGGTGAGAGTCGGGTTTGTCGGTGCGGGCGGCATAGCCAACGCGCACATGAACGCGCTTCAGGCGGTGGAGGACGTAGAGATCGTCGCGATCTGCGACCTTGATCGCGCCCGCGCCGAGTCGGCAGCGGCTCGCTTCGTGGCGAAGGCGTACACGGACTATCGACAGATGCTTGATTCGGAGGAGCTCAATGCGCTGTACGTCTGCGTGCCGCCCTACGCACACGAGCAACAAGAGCTGATTGCCGCTTCCAGGGGCATTCATCTATTTGTGGAGAAACCGGTCGCCGTCACGCTGGAGAAGGCACACGAGGTTCGGGATGCCATTCAGCGTCACTCAGTCGTCAGCGCGGTCGGATATCACTGGCGTTATCAGTCGACAACCGAACGCGCGCGGCAAATACTCCGGGGCCGCAAGATCGGCATGGTGCTCGGTTACTGGATGGGAGGCTTTCCCGGGGTGATGTGGTGGCGGAGAATGGAGCTCTCGGGCGGACAGATGGTCGAGCAGACGACGCACATATTCGACCTGGCCCGCCATATCTGTGGGGAGATAACCGAGGTCTACGCCGCCTGTGCCAATCGCTTGTCCAGAAGTATTCCTCAGTTCAACATATACGACGTGGGCACGGCAACGCTGAAGTTCGCAAACGGCGCCGTCGGATGCATATCCAATACCTGTCTTCTGAACCAGCCTTACACTGTCGGGCTGCACGTGATTTCGAAGGACCTGGTCCTTGAGATTCACGGTGATCTCAAGGTCATAGAACCGGGCCATACTGAGGTGTTTGCGGCCGGTGCGAACGCTATGCAGGAGGAGAACAAGGCTTTCATCGAGGCCGTCCGCACCGGAGACGCCTCAGGCATACGCTCCACCTACGAGGATGCCGTCAAGACTCTGGCCGTTACGCTTGCCTGCAACGAATCGGCTGCGACGGGCAGACCGGTGCGTGTTGCGGATTGACCTATTCGCGTGCCGGCAGGCACGGCGTGGCCTCGGTATGCGGGGGCCGGAGTCTGGGCGTTTGCCGTAACCAGGTGACCGGGGCCGTTGCGATGGAACGCAAGCCCGGTGTTTTTGGGGATTCGATGCGCCTCAAATAAGCGTGAGAATCGCCGAAAAAGTTCCTATCGCAACGACAGTTGAGTCTTAGGAGCATGGCGGAGCAGCGCAGTCGTCTGGTTGCGATAGTTCGGGGAAGGGTGCAGGGCGTGGGATTTCGGTACTTCGTCATCGATCGCGCCAGGGAGCTGCACCTGACTGGTATCTGCAGGAACCTGCGCAACGGCGATGTCGAGGTGATCGCCGAGGGCGAGCGGGGAGCGCTTGAGGCGCTGCTTGTCGCTCTCAGGACCGGCCCGCGATTGGCACACGTCGAAGAAGTCCGTGCGACCTGGCTTCCGCCCACAAACGAGTTTACCACCTTCAGCATCGCTCCCACCAGGTAGCCCGACGTCTTCGCGATAGAACCCCGCCATCACGGCGACTAGACGCGGGTGAGCCTAGCGTGAAAATCGCCCAAAACACGCCTCCGATGCTTTCCGGTGTTCACATCCGCTGCTTCCTATATGCCGAAAAAATTGTCGCAACGGCTGAAACGCTTTCCACATTCAAGCAGTCTAAACCGTAGGGACCGCATAGATGCGGCCCACTGGTTGCGAGGCGCAATTGTTGCGCTTGTTAAGTAAGCTCTGCTCACAGGGGGTTGTTGCGATAGAGCGCGAACCCGGCGTATTCGGCGGTGCGACGCTCCTCAACTGAGCGGGAGAGTCGCTAAAAAACGCGCCGATCGCAGCAGTCTGAAGGGTACTTCGCGATGGCTGATGAGGCAAGAGAACGATGCGCGGCGAATCTTATGGAGACCTTCCACATGATGATGCGCGCCATAGGGCGTGAGGCTCGCAAGCAGTCCAACGAAGATCTCCCCGTTCATCAGTTTCGCGCGTTGATGACTATAAAGGACCACCAGGGGGCATCCCTCTCAAGAGTGGCTGCCCACCTCGGCGCGACCCTGTCCGCAGCATCCAGGATCGTAGACCATCTGGTAGACCGAGGCTACGTGCGCCGTCAAACCGCCGAACGCGACCGCCGCAGACTAATTCTCGAACTCACCGATTCGGGCGAGGACGCCGTCAACTCGGTGAAGCTCAGAATGCATTCCTGCCTGGCGGAAAAGCTCACGGCGCTTACTCCCGGAGAATGCTCGGTGCTAGAGGTAGCTATGGACATACTGCGTTCCGCGCTCGTGTCGGCGCAGGATCGTGAAGACAAGCACAGCGCAGGCCCCTGTCGTTCCGGCCAGCGCAACGCATCCGATCTCCCCGCTCGCCGTCACGCCGACCAGAATGACGACACAAGGTGCAAGGATCAACTCTTGCCGCAAGGTGATGTGGACTCATGAATAAACTTGCTCTGGCGATATATCTGACTTGCCTGCTTAATGTGGCCCCGTCAGGCGCGGAAGAACCAAAAGGCCCCGAACCCTGGTCGTTGGGGCAATGCATCAACGCCGCCCTGCAGAACCAGGTAGACGTACTATCCGCCCGCAATAACGTGCTCATTGCACGCAGCCGGACTGTCAGGGCGTTCAGCAACTATTTCCCCCAACTGTCCGTGCAGAACAATGCATTCGCTGCGGGCAGCAGGAGGGGCGTGCTCGGCGAGGTAAGCACCGGAACCGCGCTCACAGTCACCCAGAACATCTTTGACGGTGGCCTCCGGGAGGCCAACGTCTTGAGCGCTCGGTACTCCGTAAGAGCCAACCTAGCGGGGTTGGCTCGTACCGAGCAGACGGTGATCTTCGCCGTAACGAGCGCCTACTATGAGCTTCTTCGAGCGCGGCACCTGGAAGAGGTGGCCCGCAAGAACGTGCAATACAACGAGGAGCTGCGAAAACAAGTTGAAGCGATGGTCGGCGAGGGAGAGGCGGCAAAGATCGATATCTTGCCGGTGGAGGCGCAACTCGCAACTGCCCGGGTCAACCTGTTGTCGGCCCAGAACGCCGTTCGGACCGCCGCGATCCGGCTGCAGAACGAGATGGGATTCGCTCCTCAGCCAGGGTTCGATATTCGCGAGATCGAAGCCCCGCCGGACCAGGGCATTGCCTCTCTGGATATCTACCTGCACCGCGCGCTGGAAAATCGCCCCGATGTAATTCAGCGGCAGGCGATCGTCGGGTCGGCCCGTGCCGAGTTGAAATCCGCTAGGCTGGCACTCTACCCGCGGCCCGTGATCACCGGCGAATACCAGCACCGGGTCTACGGCGGACTGACAAGCAGCGCCACCCAGATAGTCGGCGGCTTCGTCTTCGACATCTTCAACGGCAGGGCAAACCAGGCCGCCTGCAGGGAGGCTGAGGCCAGTCGGGAGAATGCCGAACTTCAGCTGAAACAGCTCGAAAAAGACATCCGTGCTCAGGTCGAGGAGGCGTATCTGAACCTGACAAGCGCGAGGGAGCGGGTCACCGCCGCCGCTGCAGGCTTGAAGGCCGCCGAGGCCAACTACGAGGCTCAGAAGAGCAGATACGCCCAGGGACTCGGCACTACCCTCGACCTGCTGAACGCCGAAGTTCAACTTGTAACGGCCCAGACCAACGAAGTGCAGGCCAGGTACGATTACTACACGGCAATTGCCCAGATGCACTACGCTACGGGAGAGGTTGTCGCGATGGAACGCGATCCCGGCGTTTTCGGGGGCTCTACGGTCGTCAACGAAGCGGGAGAATCGCCGAAAAAGCGCATCTCGCAACAGCCTTCGGAATTATCGATCCCGACGTTTGCAGAAAGTCCGGGCGTCTTGAATACAGCCGCGGATTCCGGAACGGCGACCGGCGCGGCTTTTGACGACACCCGCACGCGGAGAGGATTATGAAGCGCAGACATTCTCGTTTGAAATACGCGGTCATAGGAGGCGTCCTGATTGTCGCAGTAGCTGCGGTTGCGCTCGCGCGGCGCAACAACTCAGAAAAGCCGGAGATTCGCACCGCCGTAGTCGAACGCGGAACCGTAACGGCAAGCGTATCGGGCAACGGCGTTCTGCACCCGCTTACAACCGTAGAGGTCAGGTCCAATGTCGGTGGACAGGTCGTCGAGCTGACTGTTGACGAGGGGGACTACGTCAGGGCGGGGCAGTTGATCGCGCGAATCGACCCGTCCGACTCGATCACCCAGCTCCGCCAATCGGAGGCCGACCTCGCGAGTGCGCTGGCCAAAGTCGAGCAGGCCAGAGAGGGTTCCAGCATGCAAAAGCTCCAGACTGCGGCGGGGATCCGTAGCGCCGAGCAGGCTCTGGCAGCCGCGCAGCAGCGGCTCGCTCAGGCAGAGCAGCAGGCCCGCGTGCAGCCGAAGCTTACCG
>JBMFPI010000064.1:0-4827 GCA_049969195.1 Armatimonadota bacterium | reverse complement strand
ATAAGGCAGGCCGAAAGTGCGCTTGCTTCGGCTCGTGCGGCCTACGAGCAGACGAAGTCGGCCCTGGTTCCGCAGAAGCTCGCGGCTGCTCAGGCCGCCTACGACCAGGCAAAAGCCGCATACGACCAGGCTCAGCGGGATCTCAAACGGCGGCAGGCGCTTTTGGAAAAGGGGTTTGTGTCCCAGAGTCAGGTCGACGCCGCTGAGGAGCAGTATAACGTGACAAAGGCGCTGTTGGCGAGCGCGAAAAGCAAGCTGGACACCGTCAAAGAAGAGTGCGATCAGGACCTGCGGTCCGCCCAGGCGAAAGTTGAACAGGCTCAGGCCGCTTACGAGGCCGCACTCGCGAACCGTGTCCAGGACACCATCAAGCAACAGGAACTTGCCGCAGCCAGGGCGGCGTTCAAGCAGGCGGCAGCCGCTCTCGCATCAGCAAGGGCCGGCACCTATCAGGACAAAATGAAGCGCGAGGAAATACTTCAGGCTCAGGCACAGTTGGCCCGCGCTACGGCTGCCGTAAAGAACGCACGGACACAGCTCGGCTACTGCACTATCAGGGCTCCCAGGTCCGGGGTGGTCGTCAAGAAATACGTGGAAGAAGGATCGATCGTGACCGCCGGCCGTTCCGCGATAGGCGGCGCCGCAGGCGCCGGAATCACCATTGCCGAGATCGCCGATGTCAGCCGGATGCGCGTCGTGGTCAACGTGGACGAGACCGACATCGCCAGGATCAAGCTGGGCCAGGAGGTAGACGTCACGTTCGATGCCTACCCCGACGAACTCTTCGGCGCTAAAGTGATCAAGATCGCGCCGCAGGCCATAGTGGACCAGAACGTGACGACCATCCCGGTCACAGTCGAGCTCGACTACGCCGACCGAAGACTGAAGCCCGAGATGAACGCCACCTGCGACTTTATCACCGCCCGCAGGAAAAACGTCCTGCGCGTGCCCAATGAGGCCGTGAAAGAAACCGATCGAGGCACGTTCGTCACGGTGATTGACAACGGCAAACAGGTAGAACGCAAGGTCCGAATTGGAGAGGTTGGCAACGACTACACGGAGATCATAAGCGGCCTCAAGGAGGGCGAAACCGTGGTGACGGCCGTTATCGAACCTGTGCAGACAACAGTGCCGACTCAGTCTTCGTCGTTCGGTCGAGGGTCGCGAGGAATGCGCGCGCCGAGGCTGTTCTGATGATAAGCGTCGAAAACGTGCACAAAATCTACCGCATGGGTGACATTGCAGTGCACGCCCTCAAGGGTGTGACTCTGAAGATCGAGATGGGCGAGTTCGTTGCGATAATGGGCCCATCCGGATCGGGTAAGTCGACCTTGATGAATATCCTCGGCTGCCTCGACCGGCCCAGCGAGGGATCCTATGTGCTTGACGGCCACGAGGTAGCCGGACTGGACGACGACCAGCTTGCCGAAATCCGAAATCGCAAGATCGGCTTCGTCTTTCAGACTTTCAACCTCCTGCCCCGGCGCCCCGCACTGCGGCAGGTGATGCTGCCATTGCTTTACAACCCGGAAGCGACCGACATCGAAGCAAAGGCACGCGCTGCTCTCGAACGGGTAGGGCTCGGCGACCGGCTCGATCACAGGCCGAACGAGCTTTCCGGCGGGCAACAGCAGCGAGTCGCTATTGCTCGGGCACTGATCAGTGACCCGGTGATCATACTCGGCGACGAGCCGACCGGCAACCTGGACACCCGCAACAGCGAGGAGATTATCGCTATGTTTCAAGACTTGCACGCCGAGGGCAAGACCGTCGTAATCGTTACGCACGAGGAGGAAATCGCCCGACACGCTCAGAGGATTGTGCGTTTCAGAGACGGACACATCGTCTCCGACGAGCCGGTCCGCGACAGGCTGGACGCCCGCCGGGTGCTTGCCGAGATGCCGGTGGAGGAAGACCAGTGAATCTGCGCGAGAGCATTTCCGTCGCATTCGAAGGACTCGCCGCCAATAAGATGCGCGCCGCGCTCACTATGCTGGGTGTGATAATCGGCGTGGCCGCGGTTATTGCCATGCTCGCGATCGGCCAGGGTGCGCGAGAACGCATGATGGCTCAGATCCAACAAATGGGCACCAATCTGCTGATGGTCTTCTCGGGGCAGACGCGCCGGGGCGCGGTTATGGGCGGCTTTGGTAGTATGGAGAACCTGACTTTGGATGATGCCGAAGCAATTGCCCAAAAGTGTCCATCAGTTGCTAAGGTAGCCCCGGAGACGCGCAACGGGGCTCAGGTGAAATACAAGAACCGCAACACCAGCACGAACATCACAGGCGCAACCGCCGACTATCCCGAGGTTCGCAACTACCGCATTCAAAGCGGCAGGTTTTTCACAGAGCGCGACGTCAGGTCATCACGCAAAGTTGCCGTAATCGGGCCGACTACGGCGGCGAATCTGTTCGGAAAGGTATCCCCCGTCGGCAAGACGATCACAATCAAGGGCATCCGGTTCGAGGTCATCGGGGTAACGGCGGTCAAAGGGGCAACAGGCGGTTTTATGGACCCGGACGATCAGGTGTTCATACCGATCACTACGGCAATGCGGCGGGTATTCGGCCTTCAGTACGTTCGCATGATCGGCGCGCAGGCGAAGAAGCTCGAACTGATGGACCGCGCAAACGCCGAAATCACCGAACTCCTGCGCAAGCGCCACCACATAGCAGAGGGGGCGGACGACGACTTTGTCATCCGCAACCAGGCGGAGATCATTGAAATGGCCAGCGAGACAGCTCGGATATTCACGATCCTGCTTGCGGGAATCGCGAGTGTGTCCTTGCTGGTCGGCGGAATCGGCATTATGAACATTATGCTGGTCTCTGTGACCGAGCGAACGCGCGAGATCGGCATCCGTATGGCGATGGGGGCGCGCAGGCGAGATATTGAGTTCCAGTTTCTTGTGGAGGCGCTCGTTCTCTCGCTGACGGGCGGCCTAGTCGGCGTCCTCCTGGGCGTGGCGGGCTCATGGATTATCGGGAAAGTCGGGGGAAGTTCCGGTTGGAACACCAGCGTGTCCGCAGGTTCGGTCATACTGTCGTTCTGTTTTGCCGCGTTTGTTGGGGTGTTTTTCGGGTTTTATCCGGCGCGGACGGCTTCCAGCCTGGACCCCATCGAGGCGTTGCGTTATGAGTGAATCAACCCGGCAGGAAAAGGAGAATCCAAATGCGTGGAACATCTAAGGTTGCTATTATCCTCATCGTCGTGGTCGCGGCAGCCGCTGTAGCTAGCTATTTCGCTTTCTGCGGCGGGTCGAGTTCAACGGCGCCGCGCCCGGTGTCGGGAGTGATGGGCGGTGGTCCCCCCGCAGGTGTAGCACCTCCACCGGGGATGCCCGGGCAGCCGCGGGCGTTCGACGCTTTCAGGGAGTCCCACAAGTTCACGTTCCAATTGTCGCGGCTGGCCGGCAACATCGGCCGTCTGGACAAGGAGACAAAGTTCTCGTTGGAGCCGGATCAGGCTAGGGCGATTCTCGCGGTGCTCACTCCCCTGCGAAAGCAGACGACCCTGGACCAGGATCAGGCCAGGAGTGCCATCAAGGAGCTTCAGAAGATACTGACCGACGACCAGCGGAGCGCCATCAGCTCTATGGCGCCAGAGCACAGATTCCGCAGGGAGGGTGGCGGCCCGGGCGGATCTCCTCCCGGCCCCCGACCGAGCTTCGACCTGAAGGCAATGGAGAACTTTAACCCGTTCAACCCGCCGAAGGACTCGCCCATGTATGAGCGGTCGAAGAAGCGCTGGGACGACTTGTTCGCGGCCCTTGAGAAAAAGGCGAAGGGTAAGTAGAAGCACTGTCCGCTGCCCCACGGCCTACGGCTCCGAAGAGTAAGAGTTCGCTCCTGTGGTATTGTGATCACGCGCATCTGACTGCGCCGGCAACGCCGCCATTCTACGAAGAAACCAGCCCTCTCCTTGGGCTTGCCTGGAGGTTGTTTCCATAAAGCGCTAACCTGGCATTCTCGGGTGATTCGACGCTTTTCAACTAAGCGCGGAAGTCGCGGAAATCGCGCCCGTCGAAATAGCTCGGTCGTGTTGACGTAGCCGGAAAGGGGAGTATAATGGAATACGTGGAAGGCTACGCCAATGCTAGACGATCATAAGTACAGCGTAGGACGGCTAGTAGTCTACAGGCACACCGACCCCAAGCTTCCTCGTCAGAGCTACGGCTACTACGGGCACGAGCGGACCCTGGGCGAAATACTCGCGGTCGAGGTAGAACCGGACCCCGAGCCCCACTGGGTATACACGATCCGCAACCTGCGCAACCACGAGATCACTCGTGTCGATGAGGACTTGATCAAGTTCGCTACCTCCGGCGGAAATCACTGGCAGAGACGATCCCAGCAGGTACCGGCGAGGATCGAGGATCGTGCTCTCGCGGAGATGATAGCAAGGGCGCTCGCAAACCCCGATCGGGCGAACCTGCTGAGCTCGTCCCTTAAGGACTTGCTGCGCAAAGAGGAGCTTGCGGCTAAAGCCTACCGAGACGGGCCTAACCTCCCGATCGGTCCGGGAGACTACATACGTGTGAGAGGCGATCTCAGGGCGGAATCGGAACCCCTACACAACCATTATGCAAAGATCCTCTCCGTTGAGCCGGCCGACATAGCCGGCATTGAGAACCCTCTTGCCAAGCCGGGCCAACCCACGCTATACCGAACCATCAATAAGTACAGAATTATCTCCTCGGAAGGCATAGAAGCGGACATCTACGACGTCGAGATCAAGCTCTTCTACACCGCACACGGAAGAAAAACAGTGCTCAACTGGCGCGCGGCGACGCTGCTTGCCGAGGCCTTCGGCGTCGACCCGCCC
>JBMFPI010000063.1:0-12673 GCA_049969195.1 Armatimonadota bacterium | reverse complement strand
AACATGGAGATCGTGCAGCCGGGGGATATGCTTGAGGACCGGCTTGCCAAGGTTGAAAGGATCGAGCGCGACAAAGTTATCCTGAAGACGACTGACAAGGTCCCGAAATACATTACGGTGCGAATGACGTCGGCACCGCGGGCTACGGCGTCGTCTTCAGGCGTTACGACGACTCCAACAGGCCCTGCGGGGCCCCCGATGCCGTTTATGCCCGGCGGCTCGCCTCGAGGTCGTTACGGTGCCGGAATGGGCGAGCCGATGGCTCCGATGTAACCGCGGTCGTTGCGATGGAACGCAATCGGGCGATTCTGACGATTCGACGCTTATAGTCCAGGCGGGAGAATTATCGAAAATGCGCCTACCGCAGCAATGTGAAAACGACCGTTTCGCCCCTGCTCTCGGCAGGCGATTGCTGTGGAAAGGGCGGTTATCTTGTGGCGTGAGGCGAGCTGGCGCGGTAAGCCCGGACGGAGGCAACACGGGGGAACCTGGGGCCGGTGCGTTCAGTCAAAACAACTGGCGTTTATGGTATCATAAATGCATTAGCTATGTCAGGCGGGCATTTAGTGCACTCGTTGCGATAGAACGCAAACACGCCGTTTTCGGCGATTCGACGCTTCTCTACCGGGCAGGAGAATCGCGGGAGACGCGCCTATCGCAACAGCCTGCAGTGTGGGCTCGCGGCGGAGGTTTATTGCGATGAAAAGAAGATGCCGGACTACGGCATTGGCGGCGATTATGGTGGCCGCTCTCGGCATGTGGATGGCAGCCGGAGTCTGCGCGCAGCAGAGGTCCGAGCAGACGGTGACACTTGATCTCAGGGACGTTGATGCGCGAGCTGCGATCGACGCTCTGTTCAAGAACTCGGGGCGTAACTACGCCATCGACGGCGAAGTTACGGGCGTCATACCCAGTGTGTCGTTCAAGGACGTGCCCTTCGACCAGGCGCTCAGGAATCTTCTGAAGACCGCCGGGCTTGTCTATCGAGTCGACGGAGATATATACCTGATCAGCAAGAAGCCGCAAACCACCACTATGTCCACCGGTATGACTCCGGTAGTCAGCACCGAGACCGCTCCCGTGGACACGACGACCGTTCAGGAGACGACCATCGAAAAGGTTCCGTTAAGCAACACGGGTGCGACTGAGATTCTCGCTATGATGGGCGGTAGCGGGACAACCGGCTACGGTGGCGGGTATGGCGGCTACGGCATGATGGGCGGTCTGGGCGGCTTTGGCAGTATGATGGGCGGCTATGGCGGGTACGGTGGCTATGGCGGCGTGATGGGCGGCTACGGCGGTTATGGCGGTTACAGCCGGTCTAGCTATGGCGGTTATGGTGGCTATGGCGGCACGATAGGTGGCTACGGCGGGTACGGTCGGTCGAGCTACGGCGGCTATGGCGGTTACGGAGGATCATACGGCGGCTACGGCGGCGGTTTTCGCGGCTGGTAGTCTTCTGCAGAACGGGCGAGTCCCGCTCATTGAAACTGAAACAGGCCCGGGAGGGACCAGGAGGATACAGATGCACTACTCGCTGAAGCGGCGGCGTGCCGCCGGGACGGCGGCATTGTGGGCCGGCAGGATTCTGCAGGCGGCGCTCATACTGGCTGTGTGCATCGGCACTGCGACAGCCGACAACGGGATTATGCTGCAGATTAGGGAGGCTCCCCTCAAGGATGTTGTTACGCTCCTGATGCAGCAGAGCGGTGCCAATGTAGTGATAGCCGACAGCGCGATGCTCGAAAAGAAGATCACTGCTTCGCTGAATGACGTACCCCTCGACAAAGCGCTGGACTACATAGTCAGGAGCGCGGGAGTCTCCTATCGTAAGATGGAGGACGGCACATACATAATCGGCGGGCCGGCAGTCGAGGAGCCTGTGATCTCTACCCGGGACGTCGCGCCGGTGCTTCCGCCAGTCGAACCTGCTGCTTCTGCGCCGCCGCCTAAGGAGAAGCAGGTTGTGCTCGTCAAGCTTACTCACTCCAAAGCCAGCGATATCCTGCGGCTGATCGGCTGGAACGGGACGAATCCGATGCCCAACACCGAGACCCTCTATCCCGGGCGCCGCGCGGTTAGCGCTGCGCCGACCAACCCCGGCGGTGTCTATATGAACAACAGCCGCACAGGGGAAATGCACGACCTGCGCGGCGGCTTGAAGTTTGAGAACGGTCAGCCGGTCGTTCCGACGATCGATCCGACCAGCCTGAACTACGGCCCGGGTCGGACGGCGGACCAGTTCACGGGCCTCAGCCAGTATCCCGAACGTGCTACAGGTTATCCGCCCGGCTTTGCCCCGGGCGCCCGGCCCGGCGGCACCACGACCCAGCCGCAGCAGCAGCAACAGCCAACCCAGCAGCAGACCGGCAACTTCCTCTGGCCCGAGGGCGTCGATGACGCAAGGCCTTTCGACCTGGACAACTCGATTATCGTTAAAGGCGACGAAGAGGGCATCGAAAAGTTCAAGAAGATCATCCGCATGCTGGATGTGCCGCCCAAGCAGGTTCAGGTCAAGGCCGAGTTCATTGAGGTCAGTCTTACCGACGTTAAGGCGTTCGGAATCGACTGGAGCCTGCAGCGGCTCAATGAAAGTTTTGCCACGTCGTTCCTGCCGACCGGAAACGTAGTTGTCGGTTTTGCCACAGGCAACCTGACAGCACAGCTCAAGACGCAGCTCACCAGTGACGTCGGCCGGGTCATCAATTCGCCGATTATATCGACCATCAACAACCAGATGGCATACATCTCCATCAACCGCATCATCCCATATTGGGTCAGCATCGCTACCGTCGTCGGGGACAACAACATTATCAACCAGTCCACCCCGCAGTTCATAGAGATTAACACGGAGTTGCAGATCATGCCGCGCGTCAATGGCGACGGCACGATCACGATGACCCTGAGTCCGCAGGTATCCGACACCGGGCAGCAGATCAGGGGGCCGGACGGAACAGTGATTCCCGAGGAGCGGCAGCAATCGCTGTTTACTCAGCGGCGCGTGGCAAACGGCGAAACAATCGTCTGCGGCGGCTTTGTGCGAAAGAACGACACGAGCAGCGTCGCCAAGGTTCCTATCCTCGCCGACCTGCCGATTATAGGCAGTCTGTTCCAGACCACTTCCCGCACAACGGAAGACCGCGAGCTCTTGATCTTCGTGACCCCGACCATAATACCTGAGGTGGGCGGAGGCACGGTCGGAGAAAACGTGACGCTGTAGACATACTTGCACCTGTCATGACTGGGCGCGCCGATGTATAGCTAGCACACCTGATGTGCCCGGAATGACATCTTTGCAGGGGGGGGACTGCCGACGGGTGAGCGGTCCCCCTTCGGTCATATTTAGCAGGTCAGCATGCCTGAAGTTGTTGTCAACCTTGGTGAATGCTCCTACGTTGTAACTATCGGCCGCGGATGCCTTTCGGGGCTCGGGGAGATAGTTGCGTCCGTGCGTAAGCCTTCCGCCGCAGCGGTAGTCTCTAACCCGACCGTCGCTCGGCTCTATGGCAACGCTGCGCTGGCTGGCCTCGACTCGGCGGGAATTCGCGGTGAGCTGGTGGTAGTGCCTCCGGGCGAGCGCTCGAAAACACTTACGACCGTGCGTCGGATCTATGACGCACTCGTGGATCTAAAGATGGACCGGTCGGGCGCGATTGTCGCGCTCGGAGGAGGCGTTGTAGGCGACCTTGCCGGCTTTGCCGCCGCTACCTATATGCGGGGGGTCGATTTCTACCAGGTGCCGACTACGCTGCTCGCGCAGGTCGACGCGAGCGTGGGAGGCAAGACCGGAGTCGATCTGTCCCAGGGCAAGAATCTCGTCGGGGCATTTCACCAGCCCAGGGCGGTTGTGATCGATACGTCCACCCTGGAGACGCTGCCGGCTCGGGAACTGCGCTGTGGTTTGGCCGAGGTCGTCAAGCATGGTATAATCTACGACCGACAGTTCTTCCGGTATCTCGAAGAACATGCCGCGGATCTGCTCGCACGTCGAAACGATGTGCTGGAAAAAGCCATTATTAGGTCGGTTGAGATCAAGCGCGATGTGGTGCAGGCTGACGAGCGGGAATCAAATCTGCGTGCCATTCTCAACTGCGGCCACACCGTCGGGCACGCGGTCGAGGCGGCGACCGGGTACGGCAGGTATCGCCACGGCGAGGCCGTCGCGATAGGACTGGTTGCCGAGGCGGCCATCGCGGAACGTGAGGGCTACGCCGAAGAAGCGGTTGCAGAGCCGATTGCTCAGTTGCTATCGAAGTTGCGGCTGCCGGTGCGGGTGGACCAGTCCGTGGACATCGAACCCGTAATACATGCAATCGAGCTGGACAAGAAGGCACGAGGCGGCCAGATAAGAGCCGCACTACCGGTCCGGATCGGTGCCTGCAGGGTATTTGCGGTGAGCCGCGAAGCCCTTGTTCGTTTCTGGAACATGGCGTGACGCGCCGGTCTTGAGTCGCTGTGAGACATTTCGGCAGGGACAATCTGATTGCGTTCTGGGCAGTCGCGGCTGGAGCGGCTTTCACAGCCTCGCCGTTTGTTGCAGAGAGGTTTCCAGAAGCTTTGGATATTCTCGTTGCTGCAGGCCGAGCCTGCTACGTAATCGGGCTGGCGGCGGTCGTGATCGAAACGGCCCTGCGCATCTTGCGACGCAGGCTCGGAACGGATAAGGACGCCTGATGTATGAGTGCTTCGAAGGTAGCGGTCCTTAAAACGTCCCCGGAGACGGTGATCGAGGATTACGCGAGGCTGATGAAACTCGCGGAATTCGAGAGCCATCTGCCCAAGGACAAGGAAACCATCCTCAAGATCAACATCTCCTGGCACTACTTCTTTCCTGCTTGCTCGACTACCCCGTGGCAGCTCGACGGCGTCACAAAAGCTCTCAAGGACGCAGGCTACGGCAAGCTGATCCCGGCACAGAACCGAACGGTGGTGGTTGATCCCAAGCTCGGCGCAAAGAACAATCACCTCGAATCCGTGATCAAGAAGCACGGCCTGGAGTTCGTGTATCTGTATGAGGAAGGCGTCAAGTGGATAAAATATGAGCCGAAGGCGGAGATGCTCGTGCTGGACAAGGTATTCCCCGAAGGCATCATGATCCCGGATATCATGGTCGGGCGGAATGCCGTTCACCTGCCGACATTGAAAACCCACGTCTTCACCACGATGACCGGCGCGATGAAAAACGCCTTCGGAGGTCTGCTTCGAGAAAATCGCCACTGGACGCATTCCGTCATCCACGAAACCCTTGTGGATCTGCTTGCCATCCAGAAGGAGATTCATCCGGGCATATTCGCGGTCACCGACGGCACGTTTGCCGGTGACGGCCCCGGTCCCCGGGCGATGATGCCTTACGTCAAGAACTACATTCTCGCTAGCGCCGACCAGGTCGCAATCGACGCAATCGCCGCCCGGATGATGGGTTTCGACCCAATGAGTCTGAAGTTCCTTCGCCTTGCCTATGAACGGGGCCTGGGATGTGCCGACCCGCGCGAAATCGAGGTTGTGGGCGAGGACATCTCAAACGTTAACTTCCATTTTCACGAGAAGATGGAGACGCTCGCCAGCCGCGGGCAGAAGCTGATCTATCACGGGCCGCTAAAACCGCTCGAGAACATTCTTCTGCGCAGTTTCATCACGCCCTGGTCGTACTACGCGTCGCGGCTGTATCACGATGCGTTCTGGTACCCTTGCGTAGGTAGACCGAGGGTCAAGAAAATGCTCGAGACCGAGTGGGGAAAGCTGTTCCAGAGTTACGCATAGCGCGCGAGCCCCGACGGAGGCAATCTCTTTGATCGGCCAGATCGTCAACTACCGATACGAGGTCCTTGAGAAGATTGGTGACGGGGAGTTCTTCTCAGTCTACCGGTCGCGCGATAAGGTCCTCAACCGCCTGGTCGCTCTCAAGATTCTCAACAAGGACCTGGCTGCGAACCGGGAATTCGCGGCGGCTATCGAAAGCAGCTATCGGGATGCTGCGCGACTGGCGCATCCAAATCTGGCGCGCGTGCTTGACGCTGACTCAAGCATGGGCGACTGCGTGGTCGCATGCGAGTTTGCGCGTGGCACAAACGTCAAGGAGCGCCTGCGCAAAGCCGGGACCATCTCCGTTCCACACGCCCTCGACATCGCCATCTCCGTTCTCGAGGCCCTGGAATACGCACACGCCAACCAGGTTGTTCATGGCGACATTCGACCGCAGGATATCATAGTAAGCCCCGACGGGGAGGTGAAGCTTACTGATTTTGGCCTGGCAGCCGCACTGGCCAACTGCCCCGCCGTCGCGGAACGCCATCAGATGCGGTCGATACACTACCAGGCACCGGAGGTGATTGAGGGAAACCCGGCGACTGCCGCGAGCGACGTGTACTCCGTCGGCGTTGTGCTGTATGAGATGCTGACTAACTCGCTGCCCTTCGACGGTGGCTCGGCCGTATCCATAGCACTCAAGAAAGTCAAGGAACTGCCCGTTGCCCCGAGGTCCATCAACGCGGCGGTGCCCAAATCGCTGAACGACGTTATCTTGAAAGCCCTGGAGCCGCTGCCGAAAGACCGTTATTCGACCGCATCTACGATGCTGGCGGACCTGCGCGTGATTCGCGACGGCTTACGCGTTGGACAGACGCCTGTTGTCGTCGAACCGGCCGCGCCGACACGGGAAGTCGTCGAAGCGGCCCCAGCTGTCGAAGCCGATTCGCTTTCGCGAGGCTACTGGTGGCTGCTGGCGGTTTTCGTGCTTGCGGTGATGGTCTCGTTCGGGCTGGCTCTGCTGATTGCCCGCCCGCGTGCCCAGATACAGGTCCCCCAATTTGTGGGAAAGACCTGGGAGGAGGCGCAGGCAGAAGCGGAAGCGCGCGGCATTGAGCTGATCGATGACGGGCGCGTCTACAGCGACACATACGAGGCCGGCAAGATATGCTCAGCAGTCCCGCCGGCCGGCACGATGGTCCCGCGCGGCGAAGCCCGCGTCAGGGTAAAGATATCTCTGGGGCCGAGCACCGTCCCGGTGCCCGATCTTGTCGGGATGAGCGAGGCGGACGCAAATGAGGCCGCGGTCAAAGCCGGCTTCATCATAGGGAAAGTCACCCAGCAGTACTCCGATAAGGTGCCTGTCAACGCGGTGATTTCGCAGAACCCCGAACCCGGGCTGCGGCGCGCGCCGAACACGACAATCGACCTTGTAATAAGTCAGGGGCCGAAACCGCGCCCGACGGAGCCGACCGAGGAGCCTGTGCCTCCGCCGGCGGCGGGTGAAAGGCGGTTCAACGTTGACATCGAGGTCCCCCCGGATGCCGACGGCCCGCAGGAGGTATTGATCAAGGTCGTCGACATTAACGGCGAGAATACGGTGTATCGGGAGATTCATGACCCGGGCAACAAGTTCCGCACTACCGTTACGGCCCAGGGGCCTAACATCCGGATCAAAGTCTACATCGGCGGTGTTCTTGTGCGGGACGTATCCTACAGGTAAGGGGTTGTTGCCAGACAGTTTGGTTCTGGAGGAATCACGTCATGCTGAACCTGTTTCCAGCACCCGGGCTATGGAAGGGATGGATCCTGAATCGAGTTCAGGATGACAGGTCCTAGGCGTGTGCGCTCGCAAGACAGTACGGCGAAGCTCTTACGACTCGCGCGGAGCCGGTGTTCCGGGTGATCTGCTTTTCCTCACCCAAGGGGTTAGTGCGATAGACCGCAAGCCTGAGTTTTGGCGTTGGACGCTCCCTAACTGAGGTGGAGAAATCGTCGAAAACGCGTGTTTCGACATCGTGACCGAACACACGGAACGCGGAATCCTTGTATTGTTGTGTCGCAGGAACCCTACGTGGGGGCCCGCCCGCTCAGGCAGGCCCGCGCGGAGTCGCCTGCTCTTTGCGCAAGACGAATCGGGGAAAGTTCCTCCCCATAATCTGGAGAGGACAGGGAGGTGATGTCACATTCCACGTCTGAGAATCCTGCCGTCGCTTCTGGCGGCGGACTTTAGCAATCTGTCTAAGAGCGTCGGCGCGGTGGAGGGCTGCGACATCGGCGGCCTCCACTGCGACGTTATGGACGGCCATTTTGTGCCGAATATCACCTTCGGGCCGATGGTGGTCGAGGCCGTCAGACGTGTAACAAGCCTGCCTCTGTACGTGCATCTGATGATTGAGCAACCCGAACGCTACCTGGAGCAGTTCGTGTCGGCCGGGGCAAGTTCGATAACGGTTCACTCAGAGGCCTGTCCACACCTGCACCGGGTGGTTCAGCAGATCAAATCCCTTGGGGTAATGGCTGGGGTCGCGCTCAATCCGTCAACGCCGCTCTGCGCTATTGAGCACGTATTGCCAGACATAGATCTGGCGCTCGTGATGACCGTTAATCCGGGCTTCGGTGGGCAGAGCTTCATCGAAACGATGCTGCCGAAGATCGAGCGCCTGCGGCGCATGGCAGAGGAAAGTGGCCTGGACCTGGATATTGCCGTCGACGGCGGGATCGACGTGAACACGGCCCCCCTGGTGGTTACGGCGGGGGCGAACCTGCTCATCGCGGGCACGTCCTTATTCGGCAATGACGTTCCAGCCGGCGAAGCCTGCACCGAGCTGCAGCGCGCCGCGCTCGCCGGCCCCGGGTCCCGTCGCAACAACTGAGCCGTCGGCGCGAGAGGAACTCCTTGTCGCGCCAGGACATTTCCTTCGCGAGCGCGTTCCGGAGCGGGAAAAAGAAAAGCGAAAAAAAGCAAGTAACTCTGCCTGCTGCCAGGAAACCAGCCGGGGTGGGGCAGGCTACATTAGGTGTGTCCCAGCTAATTCGGGTCAGCGGGTGTTTCAGCAGTTTTCCGGGCACAGGCGGGCCAACACTTGTCGCCAGAGGACTGGCCTTGGGCGCTGTTGGATCCGACGCAGGCGTACCGAACTGCACTGATGCGAGCCGGCCCGTAACGAGTCTACGTCGGCACAGGAGACCCGTTCACCCCAGCGTAAGGCATCAGTCGTTTGCGACAGGTGCGAATCCGACGACTCTGAGCTTGCTTGGCGAGGGTCGAACCATCGAAAACGCAGGGTCTGCGTCTTGTTGCAACAACCTCTAGGCATCGAGCGGGTCGGCAGGTCCGACTCTTCCTGCGCCTGGGGACGATCGTTTCGCAAACACAGGGCACGCAAACCCTCAGGTCGTGCGTATGATACACTGTAGGCATGATGGAAGAGGATAAATACAAGTTCGCTTCGATTCCGGAGGTCCTTGACGAGCTGCGAGCCGGAAAAATCGTGATCGTGGTCGATGACGAGGACCGCGAGAACGAAGGCGACTTCATTATGGCGGCGGAAAAGGTCACGCCGGAGGCGGTCAACTTTATGGCGACGCACGGCCGCGGCCTGATCTGCGTGCCGACGACGGCGCAGCGTCTGGAGGAGCTCGGCCTGCCGATGATGGTCGAGCGCAACACGGCTAAGCTCGGCACGGCATTTACCGTTAGCGTGGACGCGGTCCACGGGACGACCACTGGCATTTCCGCGCACGACCGTGCGGTCACAATCAGGACACTTGCCGACCCGAACGCTCGCCCGCAGGATCTGGCCCGGCCCGGTCATGTTCACCCGCTGCGAGCGGAAGAGGGGGGCGTGCTTGTGAGGGCTGGTCACACCGAGGCCGTGGTGGACCTGGTCCGGCTCGCAGGGCTTGCCCCGTGTGGCGTCCTGTGCGAGATATTGAGCGAAGACGGGTCTATGGCGCGTCTGCCTGAGCTCGTCGAGATAGCGCGCAAATGGGACATGAAGCTGGTCACCATCGCGGACCTGATCAAGTATCGGCGCACCAACGAACGACTTGTGTTCAGGTTCGCGTCCTGCAGGATTCCAACGCGCTACGGCGAGTTTGTCGCGCATGGGTATCAATCAACAGTGGAGGCGAGCCCTTACATTGCCCTGGTTATGGGAGACGTCTCGACCGGAGAGCCGACGCTGGTACGCATACATTCCGGCTGCTTCACGGGCGACGTCTTGGGTTCGCTGCGCTGCGATTGCGGGGAGCAACTCCACACCGCGATGGAAATGATCGCCCGCGAAGGCCGCGGTGTGGTGCTCTACATCTACCACCAGGAGGGACGCGGCATCGGGCTGGTGAACAAACTCAAGGCTTATGTGTTGCAGGACCACGGGGCCGATACCGTGGAAGCCAATCACATTCTGGGGTTCCCGTCAGACATGCGCGACTACAGCCTCGGTGCGCAGGTGCTCGTGGATCTGGGGCTGAAGAAGATACGCCTGATGACCAATAACCCGGCGAAATATGCCGCCCTCCAGGGATTCGATCTGGAGATTGTGGACCGGGTGCCGCTAGTGTGTCAGCCGACCCAGGAAAACGTTCGGTATCTGAAGACCAAGCGCAGGAAGATGGGCCACCTACTCGATGAAAAAGTGCTCGAGGAGGCCGAAGACGCATAATCCATTGTGAGAAGCCCGCGGCCGGTCAGCCGCGATGAGTGGACTCGTTTTCAGCTACGCTCAACATCTGCTTCAGGAGGGTCTGCACAATGCCCAGGACATACGAAGGTCAACTGACCGCGCAGGGCATCCGGTTCGGAATCGTTGCGAGCCGGTTCAACGAGTTTATTACCCGGAAGATGCTCGACGGCGCGCTTGATGCCCTCAGGCGTCACGGTGCTGACGACGACATGATCGAGGTCGCCTGGGTGCCGGGCGCCTTTGAGATCCCTCTTACGGCCAAGACGATGGCGCAGAGCGGCAGCTACGATGCCGTCATCTGCATAGGCGCAGTCATCCGCGGCTCGACCCCACATTTTGATTACATCGCAGCCGAGGTTACCAAAGGGATAGCCCAAGCCGGAATGAGCACGGGTGTGCCGGTCATCTACGGCGTGATAACGACCGATACCATCGAGCAGGCGATTGAGCGGGCCGGAACTAAGGCCGGAAATAAGGGTTACGATGCCGCCGAGTCCGCGATCGAAATGGTGAACTTGCTGAGGAGCATGGTCAAGTGAGGAAACTCATTTCCTACGTCGGAGTATTTGTCCTGGGGTTTGTAGTCTGTGCTTGGGTGATCCTGACTTTCTACGGCCCGCCGAACCGCTTCGCGGGCGTGGCTGAGAGCAATGCGCCGCATCCGGGTGTCGGGATCATCAAAGCCGGGCCGAACGTAGTTAGAGACGCTGCCAAGAAAGTCAGCGAATACGTTGTCAACATCGATACTATCGGCCGGCCTGTCACGTTCTCGCCTTTTAGCGGATTTCCGGAGTTTTTCGGGTTTCGTTTCGGCCCTGAAGAGATCATCCCCAAGGGGCAGGGTTCCGGCGTCGTCTTCAGCCCGGACGGTTACATTCTCACCAACAACCACGTTGTCGAAGACGCGCAAAAACTGATCGTCACGCTCAAGAACGGCAAGCAGTACCCTGCTAAGCTCGTCGGCCGGGACCCGCGAACCGATCTGGCCGTCATCAAGATCAACGCCAACGGCCTAAAGTTTGCGACCTTCGGCAACTCCAACACGCTGCAGGTCGGGGACTGGGTGATCGCGGTCGGAAGCGCGCTCGGGTACAAGTTCACGGTCACTGTTGGGGTCGTCAGCGCCATCAGGCACGCCGGAGACGTTGACAACAAGCTGCCTATGGAGGGGATAATCCAGACTGATGCGGCGATCAACCGCGGCAATTCTGGCGGCGCGCTCGCCGATTTGAACGGGAACCTGGTCGGAATCAACACCGCTATCGCGACGCCCTCGGGTGGAAATGTCGGTATCGGGTTCGCTATCCCGTCCAACACGGCCAAGAAGGTCGCCGAGCTGCTTGTTAAGCACGGCCGGGTGGACAGACCGTACATCGCGCCTGAGCCGGGCAAACCTCGCGCGTGGATCGGCATCAAGTACTCCGGCTACAACAAAGAGATGCGCGCGCGTTTGCAAGCATTCGGCCTTCGCAACCTGCCTACTGAGGACGGCGTGATCATCCACGAGGTGGCCGACGGCAGCCCGGCAGCACAAGCCGGCCTGCAGCCTGAGGATATCATCCTGAAGTTCAACGGCAAGCCGATTTCCGGCAGCCTGCAGCCGGAGCGAGGCAAGGTGACCCTGGCCGAAGAGATGAAAAAGGCGAACCCCGGGGACCGGATCATTCTTGACGTCTGGCACGCGCAGACCGGCCGCAGAGGCACCGTAGTTGTCCGGCCGGTCGAGACCCCGCCGGAGTATCAAAGGTAAACAGGGTGAACCTGCGGGCGGCCGGGCGATAGGCCGTCCGTGATTCAGGTGCGGTATGAAAATCGGTATAATCAGCGACACCCACGGCAACATTGACGCGTGGAGGAAGGCGCTCTCATTCTTCGAGGGCGCCGACCTGATCATTCACGCGGGCGACGTCCTGTACCACCCACCGCGGGTCGGATGGATGCAAGGTTACGACATCCCCGCGCTTGTGGAGGCACTGAACAACTCGGAGATTCCGGTGGTGATCGCGCAGGGCAACTGCGATTCACAGGTCTACGAGGAGCTGCTCAAGATGCCGGTCCAGTCGCCGTATGCGCTTGTTGAGGTCGGCGGAATCCGGCTCGTGGTGAACCACGGGCACCTGCTGAACCGCGAGGCGATGCTGGATACCGCGCGCAGATACAAGGCCGGCTGCTTCATCCACGGACACACGCACGTGCCGGAGCTTGAACTGTGCGGCGGCGTGCTTCTGGTCAACCCC
>JBMFPI010000062.1:0-12868 GCA_049969195.1 Armatimonadota bacterium | reverse complement strand
GGATCCCGGCGATCCTCGTAGGCTCCTCAATATAGAATGACGAGTTCACAGGATAGTGGAAGTCGGTAGAAGCAGTTTTCTCGATAACGGTCACGGCGGCGCCGTCGGAGAGCATCTTCGCCTCGGCAATGCTGTAATGAGTCTCGCGGAACTCGGTATCGAGCTTGACGGTCCTGGTGCCCAGTAGGACAAACCCGAACTCTTCCGGCGTACCTGCGAAAACGCTGAACGAACCCACATAAAGCGCCGTGTCATAGCGCTGCACCTGCAGGCTGTCATCAAGGACGACGAGCAGGTCATCGTCCAGATTGATTGTCATGCTGATCTCCTGAACACCAGGCTTTTCGACTATCGGCACTGCTACTTCGGTGTGAGTGTCCAGGTCCAGGCCGTTGATCACGACGTCGGTCCTCTTGAGCTCGTCAATCGTTGCGGAGAACAGGTAGCTGCTTGGGACGTGAAACTCGCCGTGATGGGTTTCGTGACGCTGTTTGTTATCAGCGAATGACTCGCCCGGCAAGTGGGTGGTTGCCCCTTCAGCATGAAGAACCAGGACGTCCGCCGTTCCGTACACCTGGCTCTGGGCTATGCCGGGGCTCCAACTGACCGTTCTGGGCGTCAGAGAGAAGAAGATGAAATCATACATATAGATCGAGATCAGCTTCGCGAAGGTTGGGAACAATTCGAAGCCCCAACTAATGCCGTCGCAGATGGTGATCACGTGCAGTGGATCGGTCTGGGGATTGGTGAACCTGTTCTCAGAAGTGACGAAGAGATCGCCTCGCCACCAAACGTACTGCGTGCACTCGCGGCTCGGGCTGTCGCGAAAGATAAGGTCGTATTGGCCGCCGCCGGCGCCCCCGTTGCTGTATCTGAAGATCGCCTCGGGGTCGGTCCAGTAGTAAGGGAGTTTCACGCCTTTGTCGTCGTTTGGTCTGGGGTCGATGTAGGGTTGGGTGGTGCCGCCCAGCGGCTTGTTGGTGTTGATTTCCTGCATCCAGCGGTAGCTGACGCTGTTACCGAAAATTGGAAGCGACCAGTCATCGATTCCGTCGCTGTCATCGTAGCGGCAAGTTAGATGGGCGCCATAGCAGCGGGCGAAATAGCGGTCGACGGTCAGCGTTCCCGGCGCAGCGCCGCCGATGGCGACGTTGACGCCGGGAAAATCCTGCAGCAAGGTTGCCCTCTGACCCATTGCAGCAGCGCCGCCCGCCGGCAGGTAGGCGACATTCTGCGGGTTGAGCCTCACATAGCAGCAGGGGCAGATGACGAATCTCGGGCCTGTGGAGTTGTCCACGAGTGTGAACGCCTGGGCACAGGCTGGCACAAGAATTGCCAAAGCGAGGATACACAGGACGCGTTTCATCAAACCTTCCTCCCTCCGGGGGTCGCTGCCACGGTTTCGCGGGCACTAACGCCTGGGACCCCGTCATCCTGAACTCGATCCAAAATCGATCCCTGTGGCGTCCGGATGCTGAAACAAAACCAGCATGACGTGATGGCCGAAGAACTGAATCTTGTCGCAGCTATCCCCCAGTTATGGTCGGAGTGTATACCAGCTTTGGAGCCCTGTCAACGGCTTGTTTCGTATTTTCTTTCAATTCGGGGACAGGATAACCATCTTGACAACGAACGTGTATCCCGGTGCCTCACCAAGGTCCAACCTGAGACGGGTAATCGGGGTGCCGCCGGAGAGCCAGGCCATGATCTCGTCGGTCGGCATCGTGATCTTGCCCTCCGGGGAGGGCGGTAGTTTGACCGAGCAATAGGGCGTGAACTCGGGGATCAACCCCGTCTGCCAGTAAAGATCGAGTACGGGCTCAGGCGCGTTCGCGGAAGACTTCTCCAGAATCTTTGCCTCGATGGTTATGCGACCGACTTGTCGGGCGGGAACGCGGATCGGAGGGAAGATGATTTGGGGGTCGTGATCGGTCGTAAGGAATATCGAACCCTCCCGGGTACGGTTCTTCACGTCTACGCCGCTGAGGATGAGCTTTTCAGCGGACAGGCCGCTCTCGGTCAAATCCAGGACTACGGGCATTTGTGCGTCCGGGGCGTCGTAACTTGCGGCGATCTTTACGCGAACCGGCGGCTTGAAAGGCCAGGGCTTCGACTCGTTATCCTGCGCGGTCTTGATCTCATCTTGGCTAAGGATGCTCCAGGACAGGATCTCGTCGGCGGAAGGCGTGCTCGGCTTCGCGGGACTGAGTCCCAGCGCTGAGGCAATTTCTTTGAGATAGCCGAATGCGTGTTCTTTCGACGGTTCGATGTGCGCCCCCTCACCCCACTCGTTCCACGCCTCTACCATAACCACTGGCGAGGAAGGGTTGACGTGCGCCAGCGCCGATCTGAACATCCTGCCGAACTCTTCCGGCGCGTTGTCGGTGAGCACAAAAGCCCTCTCCAGCCCCGCGCGTGGGCGGTCGTCCCAACTGGGGAAAGTCGTGGGCCAGTATGGGATACCGCAGCGCCCACCGATTCGCTGGAGAAATGGATACAGGTCGTTACACGCCAGGTCAACGACGTCCCTGTACGGACAGCTCTTGGAGTTCCAGGCAATGTTCGGCGGGCGCATCCAAGAATACGTGTATGCGCAAAACGCGTCGAAACCCAGGTCCTTTAGCATTCTCACATACGCGCTGCTATTCGACGAATAGCAGGCCACCAGGTAGAGCCCGCCGAAGCCGTGTTTTTTCGCAACCGCACGCATCGCCTTGAGGGATTCTCTTACCCCGTTGGGTCCGCCGAAGCCGAGCAGCGTCTCGATATCATAGATTATGAACACCGGTCGGTCGTAGATTTTGAGGTAGTTAGAGTGGTGGAAGTAGCGGTGGCAGACCTCGTCCATCATCTCCACCAGCGCCGCCTTCGACTGGTTCAAGGGCTTGTGCCACCAGTTGCCGCCGTGATTGCACCAGTGCAGGCAGAACTTGATCCGGTCGCGCTCGGCAGATTCGAGCAACCCGCGGTCGAGAGCTTCGTAGAGGAACTGCTGTTTGTCGTTATAGTACCAGTCGAAGGCAATGAAGTCGATGCCGTGCGAGGTCATCCAATCGATGTAGTAGGTCCAGAGACGCGGGTCCGAATCGTCGTAGAAGCCGCACAGCGGACGAGGTTTCGCCGCCCGCATAATTGCGTAGCGCCATTCCCCGACGTTTTCGGGCGGGCCGCCAGGACAGAGCGGTTTGATCGGCGGCTTGATGTGCCAGCCGGGGAAGTAATAAACACCGATGAGAGGCTTTGCCTTTCCGTCGACCGCCTGACTTGCGGCAAGCGCCACGCAAGCAGCCATCGCCAAGACACTTCTTGATCTCTTCACGCGGCCTCCACAGCTTTCTTCATCCTCAAAACCGCCTCCGCGATCGCCTGCGCGTGGCAGTGCCGGTGCGTGACGAACCTGATCCGATTCGGCGGCGAGCCGCTTGCGAGAACGCCGGCTGCCTTGAGGCGAGAAAGCACCTCGTCGGTCGAGAGGCCAGTGGCGGAGTGGTCGACATAAACCATGTTGGTCTCAACCTTGTCCGGATCAACCTTGAAGCCGGGGATCTCGCTGAGCCCCTGCGCAAGCAGCTTGGCGTTCGCGTGATCTTCCGCAAGCCGGTCGATCATGCTCTCAAGCGCCACGATTCCGCAGGCCGCAATGATGCCCGCCTGCCTCATTCCACCGCCGATCCGCTTGCGAGAGTGCCGCGCCCTATCGATGAACTCCGCGTCCCCGACCACGACCGAGCCGAGCGGGCAGCTCAGGCCCTTGGACAGACAGAACATCACCGAATCCGCGTCCTTCGCCCATTCGGCCGCAGGAATACCCGCCGCGACCGATGCGTTGAATATGCGCGCGCCATCCAGATGGACCTTCAATCCGCGCTCGTGAGCGACCGCGCACAGCTCCTTGTGCAGGTCAAGCGGCACAACGCGCCCGCCGGATCGATTATGCGTGTTCTCCAGGCAAAGAAGCCTCGGGGTTGGGAAGTGGATGTTCGGCCGCCGGATCGCAGCGGCAACCTCGCTCGGGTCGAGCATGCCGTCGTGGCTTGCGACCGGCATCGGCATCAGTCCCGCTACCGCGGCCATCGACCCAACTTCGTGGTAGAAGATATGGGACTCGGGATCCACGATCACTTCGTCGCCGCGGTTGGTGTGAGCCATCAGCGAGACCAGATTCCCCATCGTCCCGCTGATGACGAGCATCGCCGCCTCCTTGCCGAGCATCTTCGCGGCCATTTCCTCGAGGCGTCTGACCGTCGGGTCCTCGCCGAAGATATCGTCACCAAGCGGGGCGGTCCGCATCGCCTCCATCATCGCCTCGGTCGGCAGGGTCTGCGTGTCGCTTCTGAGGTTGATTGTCACGCGCTTTGAAGCTCGATCCTCTTCGGGTCGCAGGTTCCGACCCCGCGATCCTGAGCCGAGGCAAGCCACGCCGTCACCTCCGGTTTAATCAACTCCATTCCCATCTCCGCACGCTTGTTCTGGATGATCTGCAGGCCGTGGTAGTCGATGGCAAGGGGATCGGTGCCGACCATCAGGCTGCAGAAATTCCACTGTGAGTCGGCTTTGAGTCCCGGGCCGCCGTCGTACTGCGGACGGATAGCATCGACCACAACCAGCCTCGTCTTTTTCTTCACAACTGGAATCGAGTTGAAATCGGGCATTGCCGGGTTGCAGTGGTTGTGGTGGTGGCTGCCTGGGTTATCGAACGAGCCGTAGTGGTTCTTGAGGGCGTTGGAGATACCTGTTATGCCGTGCGTCTTGAGAATCGGCGCGTTGATCAGTGCCGTTATTTTTTCGCTGATTACCTTCGTGATCCGGCCCTTGAATGTCCCGTGCTCGATCAGTTCGCCCCAGTCACCGTCGTCTCCGTAGCATTTGACCCCCCTGCCCGTGTTCGGCTTGTAGCCAACTTTCACAAGGTCGCCGGTCGAGCGATCCCAGATAATGATGTTATCCGGTTTCACGCCGGCCGACATAAGGCCTCTGACGATAGACCGCGCGACTTCCGGGCGGGTCGAGACCCCTCTGCCGAACAAACAATTGACCTTGATCCCCACGACGTCCGATGGCTTGAACAGCTTCTTCCAGCCCTCGGCGCCCGTCCGAGAATCGGTCAGCTTCGAAATGCAGCGCTCGAGCATCTTATCAAGCACGTGCTGTACGACTTCGTCTTCATCCTTCAGCACGTTCTTGTCCGTTGCGATCACTATACGCGACTTGCCCTTGGCGCCCCCGATCGCCTTTTCGGCCGCCTCCAGCGCGGCGGGCAGGCCCGTTGCCGCCGCCCCCGTGATCGCCATTTGCTTGAGAAACTCTCTCCGAGTAGTCCTGGCCAACTTCCTGCCTCCTGTCTGACGATTCAACGCCTCAGCCGTATCAGTTCAGTCTTACGCGAGCACACGCCCCGGGGACCCGGTCATCCTGAACTCGATTCAGGATACATATCTTGGGCGCCCGGATGCCGAAACAAGTTCGGCATGACGTGATTCCCGCCAAACCGAACCGTCTCATTCAGTCCGGGCCTGGGATCGCACACCCAGCCGCGAGCCTTCACCCGACCGCGTCATGCCAAGAACAACCGCATTACTCTGAGCGCAAGAGGCCACTGATCAACGGGACGTCATCCTGGCGCCCTCGGTCCAACCTAATCCCAACTATAGCTGAAAACGCCTTCGCTCGCAAGAAGGTCGGCGTCGAATGCGGCGTCGTCGAAGCCCTCCGGGACCCGGACACGCATCCGGAGTATCTGGCGCGCACCCTCAGCCGTTTCCTCGCTGCCCAGCAGTCGAATCCTCGCGGCGTGCTTCGTGAGCACCGACAGCACACGACACGTCGGCTCACTCCCGCTTGCCACAAGCACGGTCAGAATGCGCTCGCTGGTTCTAAGGAGGAGGCGCCGCTCCAGATGCGGAATCAGGTTCAGCGTGCCGACCACCAGCACGCTTGCCGCCAGCGCCACCAGCATCATCTGCCCGCCGACGGCTACCGCCAGCCCAATAGCAGCCACCGTCCATATGCTGGCGGCAGTAGTCAGCCCCCGCACCACGCTGCCCTGGCGCATTATGGTCCCGGCGCCGAGGAAACCTATCCCGGTCACTATCTGAGCGCTGATGCGTCCCGGGTCGAACTGATTGCCGGCAATTGTGTAAGAGCAAAGCGCAAACAGGGTCGACCCCACGCACACAAGTATGTGGGTCCGAAGCCCTGCCGGCCGGCCGTGAGTCTCGCGTTCCAATCCGATCACGCCGCCGAGTATCAGCGACACGACCAGCTTCAGTATCATATCCCAAAGACCGGCCTCGCTCACCCTGGTTCCCTCCGATCCTAATTTGGGGCACGCCTTCCGGGGCAGAACATGTCCGCTTTCTCTTCAAGCGCGCGATAAAGCGAGCGGCGTAGTTCGAGCACGCGCTCGGTGGCTTGATCAAGCGCAACGGGTTCTTTTTCTCTGGAAGAGCGGGCCCGCACCTCTACCTTCGCCTTGGCTGCCAGCCTGCCGCAGACGACCTGAATCGGCACTCCCACCAGATCCGCGTCTTTGAATTTTACCCCCGGGCGCTCCTCGCGCTCATCCAGGAGCACGTCTACGCCGGCATCGAGGAGTTCCTCGTAAAGCCTGGTCGCGGCGGCACACTGGTCTTCGTCCTCCGGGTTCAGAAGCAGGATCACAACCTCAAACGGCGCAACCGAGATCGGCCAGATCATCCCGTCGGCGTCGTTGGAAACCTCGGGAATCGCCGCGAGAATCCGGCTCACCCCGAGACCGTAACAGCCCATCACGAAGGGCTTTTCCACGCCGTCCTCGTCGAGGAACTTCGCGCCCATTGCCTCCGAGTAAATGGTTCCCAACTTGAATATGTGCGCGGCCTCAATCGCGCGAAGGCCTTCCAGCACGCCGTCACAGCGCGGACACGGATCGCCCGCCGAGGCAGCCCGCAGGTCTGTCCAGACGCTCACTTTGACATCTCGCTCCAGGTTCGCGTTCACGTAGTGCGTGTCCGTCTTGTTGCCGCCCACCACGAAGTTCGCCATGCTCGATATCTCGCGATCCGCGACAATCCTGACGTCGGTCAGCCCGACCGGCCCGGCGAACCCGACCGCCGCCCCGGTGACACGCTCTATCGTGTCGGCATCCGCCATCTCGACGTGCTTCGCTCCCAGCGCGCGTTTGAGCTTGGCTTCGTTGAGTTCCCGATCCCCGCGCACCAACGCCGCCACGACCTCGTCGCCGGCTTTGTAGATAAGAGTCTTCACCAGATCCTCAGGCCTCTTGCCCAGGAACTCAGTTACCTGTTCGATCGTGCGCTGGCCCGGTGTGTCCACAAGCTCGAGCGCCTGCATCTCGACTCGGGGCTTTTCAGCGGGGCGCTCTCCGATCTCGCAGCGTTCCGCGTTCGCCGCATATCCGCATGATGCGCACCGCAGCACCAGATCCTCCCCCGCCTCGGCAAGGATCATATACTCCTCGTTCTCCTTGCCGCCTATCGCGCCGGATTCCGCCTCCACCACCAATGCCTCCAGCCCGCATCTGGCAAGGATTCGCGAGAAAGCGATCCACATTTTCTCATAAGCAAGGTCGAGGTCTTCCTTGCTGCGATCGAAAGAGTAAGCGTCGAGCATAATGAACTCGCGGCCGCGCACTACTCCTCCGCGCGGCCTCGGCTCGTCCCGGCCTTTGCCCTGAATCTGATACAGGTTCAGAGGCAGCTCGCGATATGAGCGCACGTCGCGGCGAACGATATCGGTAACCACCTCTTCGTGCGTGAACCCTAGCGCGTATTCGCGATCCGCCCGATCCTTGAACCGAAACAGAACATCCTGCTTCCATCGGTCCGTCTCGCGGTAAAGCTCCGCCGGGACTATGGCAGGCATCAGTATCTCTTGCGCCCCCTGCGCATCCATCTCTTCTCGAACGATGTTCTGTATCTTTTTTATTACCCTGTAGCCGAGTGGCAGGTAGTTGTAGATTCCCGCGCCGACACGCCGTATAAACCCGCCGCGAAGCAGGAGCTTGTGACTGGTCATCTCGGCTTCCGCCGGGACCTCTCGCAGAGTTGGAAAGAACAGTTGTGATGCGCGCATCGTCACCTCACTGCGTGTTATGCCTGACCCGATTCAGTATCCACCCGCCAGGTGGGCGGTGTCGTTGATCTTAGCAACGTTTCTCTCGCCGTAACGAGTCGTGTTGAGCCGGCTGACGCTGCATGGGTCAAGTTGAAACGATATGTTGTGTTGGCCGATCTCAAGCCTCAACCACCAGCAAATCGCCGCGTTGCCCGAACCGCCGTGCGCAACCAGGATCGTCACCTCCGGCGATGTCCCACTGATCTCCTCCAGAAACGACTCGACGCGCTCGGACATCTGCCGCCACGTCTCCGCACCCGCAAACGGCGCCCAGTCCACAAGCGGTTCTGTCGGCGGGTTGGCAACATTCATAGCCTCTTCGACAGTCAGTCCGGCGGCCTTTCCGTTGTTCAGTTCGCGCAGCGCTGCCGCAAGAATCGGCTTTACACCTATGGACTCGCCTATTATCTCCGCCGTCTGAGCAGCTCGGATCAAGTCGCTTGCGTACAGCCGCACCGATCTGCCGGCCACAATATCGGCCAGATAATCCCCAGTCAGCAAGGCCTGTTTTCTGCCCGCTTCGGTCAAGGGCGTATCGGTCCATCCCCCTGTCAGCCCTCGGACCATATGTTCAGCCTCACCGTGCCTGACGACTATGAGCTCCTCCACGACTTTCGACTCACAGCTCTATGATGACTGCCTCCTCCCCGCAATCGGGAAACTTCGGGCAGTTTATGCACTCCGACCAGACTTTGTGCGGCAGAGCCGTCTTATCCACGCGCCTGAAGCCGGCCTTCTCGAAAAACTCCGGTATATAGGTCAGCGCGAATACCCTCGGCACGCCCATCTCGCGGGCCTCCGCAAGACACGCCTCAACCAGCGCCCGTCCGTAGCCGCCCCCCTGGACGCTTTCGTCTACCGCCAGCGACTTGATCTCCGCGAGGTCCTCCCAGGTGATATGCAGTGCACAGCAACCGACCACAACACCGTCGTTTTCAACCACGTAGAAGTCGCGGATACTCTCATACAATGCTGACAGCGACCGCGGCAGCATTACTCCCCTCTCGGCGAAGGAGTTTACGAGCTGCTGGATCGCCGGCACATCAGGAACTCTGGCTTTACGAATCACCGGAACTCCTCGGTTGGTTTTCTTGCGATGAGCAGGCCAGCTTTTCAACTTCCTTCATCAGCTCATCCACGAGCGCGCTCTCTGGAACCTTGCGCAGCAGGACGCCGTTGGCGAAAATGGCCCCCGCTCGTCTTCCCCCTGCTATGCCCACATCCGCAAGCGACGCCTCACCCGGTCCGTTTACGACGCATCCCATCACTGCGACGGTCAGCGGCCGGGCCGGGGGATTGCTTTCGAGCCGGGCGCGCACCTCTGCAGCAATCGAGCCCACGTCGATCTGACAGCGGCCGCAGGTAGGGCAAGAGATCAGCGTGAACGGTTTCTGCCTCATATTGAGGGCGCTGAGTATCTCGATGCCTACTCTTACTTCCTCGACCGGGTCAGCCGTGAGCGACACCCTGATCGTATCTCCGATCCCTTCGGCAAGCAGCGCACCAATCCCTACCGCGCTTCTGATCGATCCTTCCCAGGCAAGCCCCGATTCGGTCACGCCCAGATGCAGAGGGTAGTCGCACGCCGAGCTCGCTAGCCGATACGCCTCGATGGTCATCGGCACGTCGAAAGCTTTCATCGAAATGACGATGTCCTCGAACCCGCAGCGTTCCAGTATCCGCACCTCGTCCAGCGCGCTTTCGACGAGGGCCCTCGCGGTTGGCGGCCCGTACCTGGATCGGTCTATCGAGCCGGCGTTGACCCCCACCCTGATCGGCACCCCTCGCTCCATAGCCGCTCTGGCCACTTCCTCGACATTCTGCCGCGAACCGATGTTGCCGGGGTTGATCCTGAGCTTGTCTGCGCCCGACTCAAGCGCCGCGAGAGCGAGCCGGTGATCGAAGTGGATGTCGGCAACGAGCGGGACCGAAATCGACTGCTTGATATCACGAATAGCGCGTGCGCTCCGCATGTCCGGCACGGCCACACGCACGATATCGCACCCGGCTACCTCCAGGCTCTTGATCTGCCCGACGGTTGCGCCTATATCGTGGGTCGGGGTGCTTGTCATGGATTGGACCGACACGCTTGCCCCGCCGCCAATCTGGACTTTTCCGACCGAAACTCTCCTGGTGATCAGCGCCATATCCCTGACATGCTATCGCGATTAGGGCCCGGGTTACAAATGGCGAAGGCAACCGAGGTCATGGCTGTGGAAGGCGAACCCGGCGTTTTCGGCGATTCGACGCACCTCAACCGAGCAGGGGATTCGCCGCAAATGTGCCTATTGCACCGGCCTGTTTCGGGAATAGCTTGTCGAGTGACCGAACCCTGTATGGTTCGTTACCCCGAACCGGATCCCTTTGCGTTGGGCAAGATCGGCGGAGGTGGAGGAGGAACGGGCGGCTTCTCCCGGGCCGGCGGCGGCCCAGCAGGATTCTCGGCAGGCGGCGCCGAGGTAGGTGGAACAGAAGGAGACGCTGTTCCTGCGGAGCCTGAGGCCGCCGGGCTGCTCGCCCCGATGTGCGATATCCTGGACATGTAAGTCTTCTCGTCGTAGTTGGGGCTCCACTGCTTGTCATGGCACTCCAGGCAGATCTTGGGATCCACCTTGACCCTCGTCGTCACGTTCTTCCGCTCAAGCCCGTGCGGCAGCGAACCGATGTGGCAAGTTGCGCACTCTACACCGGCGGCCTCCTCCGGGACATTGGATATTCGTTCCAAAGTGCGGTACATTTCGGAATGGCACTTCAGACATTCCGGGATCAACCGTTGCTCCTTGCTCAGAGTCGCGACCGCGTGTGCGTGCTTGGTGGTCTCCCAGTCCTGGTACTCCTTGAGATGGCAGCTTGCGCACAACTGAGGATGGTAATAAGGCTTGCGCGCCCCCACGACGGTGCTCTTCTGGCCCGGGCCTCCCGGCTGAGGCGGAGTGTATGTCGGAGGCTGGGCTATCCTGGACATAAACTCTTTGACCCGCGCGGCTATCGCGGCATCTTCCGCCACGTCCTGCTCCAGAGGGATCTTCTGGACCGTGAATACCGGTTCACGACCCGGGCTCAGCTCCACGTCGACTACGCCTACGTGCTTGCCCTGAATGGAGGTCGGCACTATCCTCGTCCGACCGATCACCTGCCCCTGCTCCGGATACTGGCGCATAGCCCCGCCGATGACGACATCCGGTACACCGAGACGATTTTCGTTGCGCTCGACCCATTCCTTGTCCACAAGGTTCGCTTGATCAAGCACAATCAGAATGTCCGACTGCTCTCGCGCAGTCTTGTAGGCCCCGTAGAGCGCCTTACGGAGGGTGTAGACATTACGGTCAGGCGAAGGCGGCACAAAACCGAACGAGATGATACCTACCCTGACCCCGCCGACGTTCTTGATCAGGTATGGGACAGTCGACGGATGGGCCTGGGGCGCGGCGTCGAGCACGGTTAGCTTGTTCTCGGCAGTTTTCTTGAAGAACTCCTCACCGCACGTGCGCACGTCCGTCTCGCCCACGCCAACTGCGTCGTAGCCCAGCCCCTTAAGGACCGACGCGATCAGACCGACGCGGTCGGGCATGTTCGAGAGGTTTCCACTCTCGACTATGACTGTATTGCGGTTCTCGCTGGTCATCTTCGAGATGACGGTTGCTCGTCGGGCAAGACCGCCCGACCTGTGTCCGCCTCACCCACACGGCTCAAGGTAGCCGAGCGTATCATTCGTGTAGATAATGCGGATCTTCTTGGGCGTGTCCTGCGCGTCGTTCGCGGCCGCCCATGCAAGCCCCACCGTCAGCGCCAGCGAGCACAGCAATGTACTAGCTAACCTTAGACGCTTCAATGATGTTCTCCTGAGGCCAGCACAGCAACGGTGCACGCACCGCCCGCTGCCGTCTGTAGTATACCCGCGCTATCCGCCGGATGTCAACCGCAGTTCGCGATCCGTATCAGCTCGGTCTTGCGAGCGCAAACGTCCAGGCCCCGTCATCCTGAAACAAGTTCAGGATGACGTGATTCCCGCGGCATTGACCTGTCTCTTCGCGGAGGCCGTTGCGGTACCGGCGTTTTCGGCGATTCTCATGCATGATCCAGGAGCGTCGAACCGCCGGAAACGCTGGGTATGCGTTCTATCGCCACAGTCACAAGTCGAACTCCCTCTCCCCTTGTGGGAGAGGGTTGGGGTGAGGGGTCGAATGCGTCAGAGCCGGGCTCTCCTATGCCGCGGGAACGATTTCGGCGACGAACCCGGCAAGCCTACACGACGCTGCGTTCCCGTAGCGCAATGGCCGGGTCGGTTATGCCGAGAGCATGCCCGCCGAAACCGAGGGGCCGGGGTATGATACCCCGGCCCCTCCGCTATTGCCCAATGCCGCTTCTGGTGCTCCTGCGGGCTATCCGCACACGTCGACTGGCAAGAAGAGTGCCGCCGGGAAATCAGCATCTGCCGGCGCGCCAGCGCCAACCCTCTTCCAGCATCGCATGGTAGTTTTCCACTTTCACATAATTGGCCACCGAGTTGCCGCTGCCCAGCGCATAGCCTCCGCCCGGCGCACACTCCTCCAGTATCTGCCGCACGTATCTGCGAAGATCGGGTGTCTCCATTCGTGCCAGCGCGCCCACATCCACCCCGCCGACTACACCAATCCGGTGCCCGTAGATGCGCTTGAACTCCGCGACGGGCATGATGGCGTCCTCAAACGAGTGCTTAGCGTCGATGCCGACGTAGTCGATGAGATCATCCATAACTTCACCGAGGTTGCCG
>JBMFPI010000061.1:0-13002 GCA_049969195.1 Armatimonadota bacterium | reverse complement strand
TGGTACGTCGGGGCGATAGCCATCGTCGGCGGCGTTTTTGCCTACCAGTGGTACCGCAAGACGGATCAGGGCGCATGGCAGATAGACATGCTCAAACTCAAGTTTCCCGTGATCGGCGAGCTGGTACAGAAGATGTCGGTATCAAGGTTCTCGCGAACGTTTGCCACACTCATAGCCAGTGGCGTGCCTATGATGCGCTCCCTGGAGATTGTGGGGGAAACGGCCGGCAACAGAGTGGTTGCTCACGCGGTAGAAAGCGCCCGGAACGCCATTCGCGAGGGTCAGAAAATCAGCCTGCCTCTCGCCCAGAGCGGGCTTTTCCCAGGCATGGTCACGCATATGATAGATGTCGGTGAGGAGACCGGACGCCTATCGGAAATGCTTTCCAAGGTATCCGATTTCTACGATCAGGAAGTCGAAAACGCGGTAAAGGCACTGACATCTCTCATAGAGCCGTGCCTCATCGTCGTGATGGGCGGCATTGTCGGGTTCATTGCCGTGTCGATCATGGCCCCGATCTTCAAACTCATCAGTGCGGTGAGCTGAACCGTTGAAAGTATGGTGGTGGGTGTCCGGCTAGCGGACGAATCGGTCGGATGCCCAGCCTTCAATATTGAACTCCACGGAGAGACTAAGCGAATGCGGACTGCAAAGAAGCTGACGGATGAGCAGATCCAGGAACGGCTTGCGCGCTATGCCGGGTGCCGGGATCGTAAGATCAGGGATGAGATAGTCCTGCAGTATGCCAACCTGGTAGAGGGTATCGCCCGTCGTTTTCTCGGCGCGTGCGAGCCGCTGGACGACCTGGTCCAGGAAGGCTATGTCGGCTTGATCCGATCGGTTGACAAGTACGACGTCAACATGGGGGTGAAGTTCTCCACCTACGCGACCCACTTCATAATCGGCGAGATCAAACACTACCTTAGAGACAAGGGCAAGATGATCAAGGAACCTGCCTGGCTGCAGGAACTCAACCAGCGTATGAGCAGGGTTGTCGAGTCTCTGAATCAGAAGTTCGGTCGGGCTCCGACCGAAAAAGAGATCGCTGAGGTTATGCAGATGTCCGAGAGTTCCGTCAGGGACCTCCTGACCACCAGAGAGGTGTTCAAAGTCACATCGCTCGACGGCGACCGGGAGGACGCCAACGGCCCGAGAGAGCACGAGAAGATCAAAGACCAGAAGCTGACGTCCTTCCAGCTACCGGTCGAGGACAAGATCGTGCTGGAGACCGCTCTTGACAGGCTCAAGGACATAGAACAGCAGGTAATTGCGGCTCACTACTATGATGGTCTGAATCAGACCGAAATCGCCAGGAAGCTGGGCATAAGCTGCAACTACGTGTCGCATATACTCCGCAACGGAACCAAGAAGCTCAAGAAGATTCTCGTGACCGACGAAATCCGCGACACCCAGATGCAGAGAACACTCATAAGCAGGCGCCTGGGCGCCGATGAAGCCGCCGAGCTCGAAAGCGTGCTCGACCCAGTAACGCGCACCTACAACCGCACGTATTTTTTCAGGCGGCTTGACGAGGAGCTCAGTCGCGCTTATCGCGGCCGCCACAAGGTCGCTCTACTGCTGGTCGATGTGTGCCTGCCCGAGGGGATGGACCGGTACGTGCGCATGATTCGCACCGACGACGTGCTGTATGCCGTAGCCCAGTCGATGCGTGAATCGCTGCGCAAGATGGATGTAATCGCGCGCTTCTCCGACACGTGCTTCGCCCTCATACTCCCGCACTCGACAGGCCAGCCGACTGCTGTCGCCGAGAGGATGAGCCGAATAGTCGAATCGGTAACGGTGGATATGGGTCGCAAAGGCGAGGTCGCCGCATGCAGCGCCCGGATAGGCATGGCCAGATATCCTACAGACGCGCAGACAAGCCGGGATTTGTTGAGCATAGCCGCCCGGAACCTCGGCATCGCTCCGGAAGAGCTCCAGGCGGACCGCCCGGGACGCCTCAAAAAGGCCGCGTAAGGCCAGTGTCGTTCTTACGGGTTTTCTGAGGCAGAACACAAACCCGGCGGTTCATAGGAAGTTCCTGCGGTAGGACGGAACTCGGTCGTTTCCGGCGATTCGACGCTCCTTGACCAAGCAGAAGAATCGCCGAAAACGCGTTTGTCGGGACATATAAACCCTCACCCCAACCCTCTCCCGTAAAGGGAGAGGGAGTCGTACTTCGTGATAGGCCGGGGTATGCTATCCCGCGGCACAGGAGAACCCCTTTCCGCACGAGAACAATGGCATAGATGAAATTAAGAGCTAACTATTATCAGCAGTTCGACGCGGACCCGACGCTGGACGTGCCCGCGGAGGGTTACGGTGGGTGGAAGAGCATCGAGATAGAGATCGCACCGGAGCACACTGCCGTCGTTGTTATGCACGCGTGGGACTTCGGCGGGCCCGACGAGTTCCCAGGGTGGCGCCGCTGCGTCGAATACATCCCACGCGCGGAAGAGATATGCCGAACGGTTTTCCCGCCGTTGCTGAAGGCGGTCCGTGCGTCGGGCATCAGACTCTTTCACGTCGTCTCGCCCGGCAGCTATTACAAGGACCTCCCGGGCTACCGTCTAACAGTCGAGTTGGCGGGCGCCGAACCGGAGCCGCCCGAGAAGATCGACGCTGATCCTGTCCTGAAGCGGCTGCATAAGTGGCGGTCGGAAAATGTTTTCGTGGGCAAACACAATCAAGAAGACGTTCGCAAGGGTTTCGAGCGGTTGGATTTCGCGCCCGAGGCGAGGCCGGTTGGTGATGAACCTGTTGCCGAAAACGACCACCAGCTCTTCGCAGTGTGCAAGCGGTTCGGCGTGAACCACCTGATCTACGTCGGGTTTGCGATCAACTGGTGTCTGCTTCTTTCGCCCGGCGGGATGCTAGACATGAGCCGGCGCGGGATTATGTGCTCTACGATCAGACAGGCGGTGACGGCGGTTGAGAACAAGGAAACCGCGCGCGACGAGCTGTGCAAACAGATCGCGCTGTGGCGTGTAGCGCTGGCGTTTGGGTTCGTTTTCGATCTGGACGACTTCCTGGCCGCGCTGGTCGGATCGGCCGGGGATCGGGCCTGACATTTACCTGTCCTGCGGGAACCGCCGCCACGGCGCTCGTCTGCATCGTCCGACACGGTGAAGTTCCCGCAGCTTTCTTGACCCTCACCCCCACCCTCTGCCGTAAAGGGAAAGGGAGTTCCTCGTCCGCATCGGCCGGGCCGTGTTACCCCGGTTCCCCGTCTTGATATGCAACGGGAACTTGGGCTGGAAGAGAAACCTGACGCCGAGCGACCAGACGTTCCCGCAGCATAGGAGCCGCGGCAAGAAAGATCAGGCGTTTCCAGCACGTGAGGCGCAGTAAAAAAGACCAGGCCTTTCCGCCGCATAGAACACGCCATGCATTTTGCGCGGCGTGCAGTTCCCGCAGCAGGGAAAGACGTCAGGCGTGCTGCTCCTCCTTGAGCGCTTTCAGCCTCTTCATTACGTCATTCTGCCCGCGGCCAAAGTAGTCGTGCAGAATTCGATACTCGGCGAATAGCTTCTCGTAGACCGCGTGGGCGCCGGGGTCGGGTTTGAACGAGCGGTCCTTCACACGTGCCATCCGGGCAGCCGCTTCGTTGATGTCGTCGTATCCGCCGCGGCTTTTTCCTGCCGCGACCGCGCCCCACATCGCGGAACCGAGCGCGCAGGTCTGGGCCGACGCCGCTACCTTGAACTCGCGGTTGGTCACATCCGCATAGATCTGCATCAACATCTCGTTTTTCTCCGGGAGGCCGCCGCAGGCAACGATCTCGTTCACCGGCACACCGCTGGACTGAAAAGCGTCGATTATGATGTTGGTCCCAAACGCGGTAGCCTCGATCAGCGCGCGGTAGATCTCCTCGGGCTTCGTAGCAAGCGTGAAGCCGAGCATCATGCCAGTGAGGTCTACGTCCACAAGTACGCTGCGATTCCCGTTCCACCAGTCGAGTGCGAGCAGGCCGCTCTGGCCGGGTTTGAGTCTTGAGGCCTTCTCCTCCAAGAGCTCGTGGATCGATATGCCGCGGTCGGCAGCTTCTTTTTCGTAGCTAGCGGGCACGCAGTTTTCGATGAACCAGGCGAAGTGATCCCCGACGCAGGACTGCCCCGCTTCAAATCCGAAGAACCCGGGCAGGATCCCATCCTCCACATAGCCGCACATCCCCTCGACAATCTTCGGCTCTTTGCCGAGCACCATGTGGCAGTTCGAGGTGCCCATGATGATCACCATCGTGCCCTCTTTGGTGACCGTAGCGGCGGGTACGGCGACGTGCGCATCGACATTGGCCACCGCGACCGCCGTGCCAGGCTTGAGACCCATCTTCGCTGCCATCGCGGGGGTGAGCTCGCCGGCTTTGGTTCCGATCGGCGAGATGTTCCGGCTCATCTTTTCGTCGATCACTCGCTCGAAACGGGGATCTAGGGCCTTGAAGAACTCGTTGGGTGGAAACCCCGAAGTCTTTTCCCACATCGCCTTGTATCCGGCGGTACAAGCATTGCGGGTCTCGACCCCGGTCATCTGTAGTACTATCCAGTCGCCGGCCTCGATGAGTCGATCTGCAGCCTCGTAGACTTCCGGTGCCTCGTGGAGGATCTGCAGCGCCTTGGAGAAGAACCACTCGGACGATATCTTGCCGCCGTATCGCTTCAGGAAGTCGTAGCCGAGCTTCTCGGCGGTCTCGTTGATCTTGTTTGCTTCAGGCTGTGCGGCATGATGCTTCCAGAGCTTGACCCACGCGTGAAGATTCTTCTCCCATTTCGGGTCGAAGCACAGCGGGTCCCCCTTGGCATCAATCGGCAGCATGGTGCAAGAGGTGAAGTCGATGCCGATGCCGATGACATCGTCCGGACTGACGCCGGAGGCTTTGAGCACGGCGGGGACCGTTACCTCGAGCGCCTTAAGATAGTCTCGCGGGTCCTGCAGCGCCCAATCGGGCGGCAGCTTTTCGCCGGACGTGGGCAGGCGGTCGTCGATAACGCCATTGGCGTACTCGTAGACCTCCGACGCTACTTCCTTGCCTGTTTCCACCTCGACAAGCAAAGCCCGAGCAGAGAGAGTTCCAAAATCGATTCCAAGTGCGTATTTCATAGATGTCAGCCCTCAGTTGTGAGTTGTCCGGTAGCGGCATCAAGTCCGCGTTTTCAGCATTGCCTTCGACCGCGTCTGCTGTAACTCGACTGTGCTCTCACGCCTCTCGAGTATCGCGAGAGACGTTTCGATCAGCTCTCTGGCCTCGTCCGGCGTCATTGTCCCTACGGTGACCATGTCGCACGGACGAATTGTGTTCCAAACGAAGTTCAGAGCCTGAAAAGGACGAATCTGACCCGCCGCCATCGGCTTGATCGTCATGACCGGCTTCCTGGCGTTGCGGATCACATCGGCGGTCCAGTCTACTTCCAACGGCATCAGGAAGCCCATCAGGTTGTAGATCGAGATGTAAGTCTCTACGTCCAGGCCGGTCTCGTCCGCGAAAATGATGGTCTCGGGGAGGTGGGTGCTGAGCCCAGGGATCATCCCTCGCTCGCGAATCATGCTGCACACCCGGTCCATCTGTCTGATCTCGCGAGCGAGCCGATCCACCATAGTGTCCGTCGTAGAGGTGTGCGGCATGCAGAACGTCGCACCGTGCTCGGCGTTGCTGTCCAGGATGCGCGCGACCTCCTCAAAAATGAAGCCCTGGCGGTCAAGCGGCAGCGTAGGCGTAGAGATTATCGTCACCTTCGCGCCGACGCGGTCTTCGACATCCCTGGCGCCCTGGAAAAGCTCCGGGCGATCTGGGCCCATGGTCGCGTCTACACCAGCGCGTACAAAGACTTCCATTATGTCCGCCATCTGCTTGCGATCGACGACCCGATTGATCAGAGCGTTCTTTGCCGGCGTGCAGTGGCTGAAGCCGAAAAACCAGTTCGTCCCGATGATCATCCGGGGCAGGGATACCCCTCCAACTTCGGTGCGCGGAAAAGCGTTCACCCGACTGCCTCCGATCATTTGGTTCTTCAATAATGCAACACTACCATTTGGTGGCAGGTGAACTCCTCGAGCTTGAATACTACCTTGCCGTTCTCCGATGAGATCGCGATCTCCTGTCCCCCCGGTTCGAGGGTAGCGCGCTTGATCGGCCGGGGCAGTTGGAGCGCAACCTCAACATCGCGCAACGGCAGAAGCTCCTCGATCACCTCGATACGGTTCGAATCCCGAACATAACCCTCTGGCGAGAGCTGGACCGGCGCGCCGCGGGCTATTGTGTTGGCGTACAGCAGATGCAACACGTAGCGGTTTTCCCCGGGCTGGTGCATCAGCGTTACGCGGGCGGTCGACGGCAGGTTGGTTGTGAGGGTCGCGTCGTCGCCGAGCAGAAGCCGAATCGCGTTTGCGGCATACTCTTTGTACGCAACCGCTCCCTGTGCGTGGTATATCGAAAAGATCGGGTGGGCAAGATAGAGTATGCCGTTCTTGCGTATCGCAGCGGCATAGCCGGTCAGGTCTGCAGAGGGCGCGTGCTGGTGACTGCAGAAATGCCTCCAGGTACGATTGAAATAGGGTCGGCGGATCTGGGCGAGGACCTCGCCTGTAGTTGGCTTGACCTGCTGGGATTTCACGTACATCACCAGAGGGCTCCGGACGAACGACGGAGCCAGCACTGCACCCTGGCCCCCGCTGCCCGGGGAGGACGGGAGAGGGAAGTCGATGTAGTCGGGCTGAAACTCGCTTTCGCCGGCGTAGTCCGCGCCGATGTCGAACGCGAACCCTGGACGGTCGCCCAGGAGACCGCTCTTTCCGGTCATCAGAAGCTTGCCGCCGGCGGCAAGATAGCTCTCGATTCGGGTCTTGAGCTCGTCGTCAATCCGGATAACGTCGGGCAGGATCAGCATCTTGTAGCCGGAGAAGTCCACCTGCCGATCGATCAGGTCGAACAGGAAATGCTCCTCCAATAGGATTCGGCCTGCACCAGTGTCCGGATCTCGGCTGCCCGTCTCGGCTTCGCTGGAGAGAACGGCGATGTCTGCGACGCCCGTGACGTTATCACACCAGGGCTCCTTTTCCTCGACCTCTTTGTATGCCGCCCCGATGATCGCGTAAGTCGTAAGGTCCATCTCGCCGGACGGATGCAACTGATCCCCGACGGAGCACTTAGATCCGTGCGCGAGCATTGCGGCGCACTCGTATCTGAGCGCATTCGGGTGCTTGTAACCACCGAACTCGCCCCAGGTGGTATGGAACTTGCCCGTCATGCCCAGGTAGTCCAGGCCGGTGTGCTGGCAGTACTTGGCTGACATCGGGAAGTGGTCATAGCCCCAACCGCCGGTTGGGAGCGACTCGAGCTCCAGGTGGCTGAAGAACTGCAATATGTTGCGCTTTCCCTTGGCGACGTGCCCGCTGTTGTGGAAAACGGGCATGTTGGGATTATCGCACCTGCAGGCTGCGGTTGCCTCCCGATAGTATCTTAATAACGCCGCCTGGACACACTGCCGGCGGTCCTCCTGCTTTTCAGGGTCTAGATCGTGTTGGAGCATATATTGCATGCACCATTTGCAGCAGCACTCGCCCTGGTGGATGATGTCCAGGAACACGCCGTCGCACTCAGGAAACAGCCGCACCGCCTCACGGATCTGCTCGCAGAGATAGTCTAGATACGGCGTGTTGAAGCACATTGTCTTGAAGCCGGGACGGTTGAGCGGACCGGTCCAGCCCTGAAATGCGCCCTCTATGGAAATCTCCCGCCACTCGGGTCGCTCCTCCGCCATCAGGTTGTCCAATCCGGCGCTGATATAGATCGGCACGTTCACGCCGATTTCCTTGGACGCGTCCATTTGCGCTCTCAGCAGGTCAAACCCCAGGTGCGGATGCATCTTGCCGACCTGGGTCGGGTGGTAACTCCACCCGTGGTGGCACTTGGAGAAACACGTGATCGAGTTGACGTGGCCAATCTTCAGCGCCTCTTGCCATTGTTTCTTGTCGAAGCGCTCGCCGATCGCCGGAATGTGCGGCGAGGTGTGGAAATCCAGATGAACCTGACGAAAACGCAGCTTATACAAAGTATGCCTCCGTTGCTCCCAGTTTGCGCTGCTGGTCGTCCCGCACGCGGTGACGGTTTTCTTTACTCGCTGACGGCAACAACCGCTCGTATGACGCCATCAGACTTGCTCAAGGCCAGTTCCATAGCTTCGGCAGTTCGCTCGAGCGGGAAACGGTGGGTGGCCAGGGCAGCGGCGTCAATCTTGCCCTTGGACACCAGTTCGATTGCCCTCTCAGTGGTCTGGTTACTTCGGCGGACGAATATTGCCGAGAGCTGCTTGCGCCTGGCGTCGGATGCTTCGAACGGGTACGTATCGCTTGCAGGGATCCCGACGATGACGAGCCTACCCAGAATCCTCGCGAGCCGTGCCATCTGCCGAACGGCGTCATCCTCGCCGGTGCACTCGACGACAACGTCGGCGCCGCGGCCGCCCGTGAAGCTATCTACGTCTACCTCGGCCGAATCCGGTATCGTCACTTCGCTCGCGCCCATCTTGAGTGCCGCGGATCGCCGGGCTTCTAAAGGTTCACTCACCATCACCCTGCTTATCCCGGCGGCCTTCATTGCGGCGACGACCGATAGTCCGATCCCGCCGGCGCCCAGGATCACGACGGTTTCATAGGCCTTCGGTTCGGCTAGCTCGACGGCATAGATTCCGATCGCGAGCGGCTCGAGCATCGCGATCTCATCGAAGCTGAGCGACTCCGGCACCTTCAGACACAGCCGTGCGGGCCAGGTCACGAACTCTCGCAAGCACCCGTCAACCGGAGGAGTGCCGAAAAACGGAATGCCGGGGCACACGTTGAAGTGGCCCGACCTGCACCATTCGCACCGCATGCACGGTTTTGCCGGCTCTATCGCAACCCGGTCGCCCGGCGCAAGGCCTGTGGCGTCCGGCCCGAGCCGCTCCACCACACCGGACGCCTCGTGGCCCAGAACTATGGGCGTGGTCGCGACGGTTGATCCTATCCGACCGTCGCGATAATAGTGAAGATCGGAAGCACATATACCCACCGACTTGATCCTGACAAGGACCTCGCCCGGTCCCGGGTCGGGGACCGGCTCCTCGTGCATTCGCAAGTCGCGTGGGGCGTGGAGTCTTAAAGAACGCATTCAACACCTGCCTGGCAGATCAGTCACAGGTTGTAGGTTAACACGGCACGAGGGCCTTGTCAATCGCCGGGTTTGCGTCAAACGGTTCGGTTCTGCGGGAACCACGCCATGCTGGACCTGTCTCGGCATCCAGGCTGCGAAAGGACGGATCCTGAATCAAGTTCAGGATGACGAAGTCCCGGGCGTTCGTGCCTGCAAGACTGAAATGATACTCCGAGGGTCGGTGTTGGCATTCAGGCCGCTTTTCTGAGATAATGAGCTATGCGCAATTCTTGCGAACCGGGCAAGTGGATATGGACCGCATCCGGCGTCCGACAGGCTCAGGAAGAACAGCCTGAACGCAACTCATACGCCCGCTTCCGAAAACTCTTCAATCTTCCATCCGGACCCGCAACCGCCCTGATCAGGGTTGCAGCAAACAGCAAATACAAACTCTACATCAACGGCGAGTACGTCGGCAAGGGTCCGGCTCGTGCTCCGGCTGGCGCGGCTTACTACGATACTCACGACATCACGCGCTTTCTATCGAAGGGCGCTAACGTCATTGCACTCCTGGTCCACTATTTTGGCGAAACTACCTACGCGGGACCGCCGGGCAAGCCGGGCCTCAACTGCTCGCTGGAGGTCGAGTGCGAATCGGGTTTGGGCCTTGTAGTAGTGAGCGACGAAACCTGGAAGGCTTGCCGAGCGCCTGATTGGACGGATCAGGGCGATCGCATCAACGACGCGCACGGGTTTCAGGAAGTTTACGACGCGGGCGCGCGCATTGACGGCTGGAACCAGGTCAAGTTCAAAGACGACCAGTGGGAACACGCTGCCGTTGTCACCGGACCCGATCCCCGCCCGCGGCCCGTCCCGCAATTGAGGGAAGAACGAATCCTGCCCAAAACCGTTGTCGGAACGTTCAACTGCAATCCCCGGGGCAGGGAGGCTAGGCCGCAAGCCATACCGCAGGCGATGAGCCTGTCTGCGCTATCACCGCTCACGGCCGGGAGCGTCAAGGGCGTTAACTCATTGCTTAAGGAGGACGGGGTCACACAGGTTCGTTCACCGCGAGGGGAGGGCGGAGTCGCAATCATTCTCGACTTCGGGCGCGAGGTCTTCGGCAATGTGGAGATCGGGATAGCGCGTTCGTCCGGGGGCTGCATCGACATCGGCTACGGTGAGCTGCTCGAGGACGGGCGGGTGAAGCCCGACCGACTCGGCTCGAAGTACACGGACCGGATAATCCTGGGCCGAGGACGGTTCCGGTGGCAAAGTTTTGAGCCGCGCGCGTTCAGATATATGCAGATAGAGTTTCGCTGGCTCGGGCGGCCGATTGAGATCGACTACGTTTGCGTTAATGAGACGACCTACCCGGTTCGCAGGACCGGCAACTTCGAGTGCAGTGACTCACTCCTGAACCAGATCTGGCGGACTGCCGCGTGCACGACCGAGCTGTGCATGGAGGATACTCTGATCAGTTCGCCGTGGCGCGACAGGTCGCGCGGCTGGGCCGACGTGCGCGTAGCGGCGCGCGCCGCGTACTACGCGTTCGGTGACACCGCGCTGTTGGCACAGGCGCTTAGGGAAGTCGCCGAGAGCCAGGCCGACGACGGCTCGCTGCCGGGGATCCGGCCGCCGGTGTGCAGTGAGGAACCGTCGGCCGACTTGATGCTGCTCTGGGTGCTGTCGCTGCTGGAATACTACGCGTTTTCGGACGACCTGGAGCTTGTTCGGACGCTATACCCGACTGCGCGGCGCCTAATGGAATGGTTCGGCGCACATCTGGGCGACGACCATTTGCTGCGCGGCGTTCCGGGTAGTCTTTTCATCGACGACGCCGACCTCGAGCGGCGTGGCATCGTAACGGCCCTCAACTGCCTCTACTGCCACAGTCTACGCGCAACAGGCGCCCTTGCGCAGATACTCGGCCTGCAAACGGAGGCCGAGCAATGGCAGGCGACGGCTGATCGAGTCAGGCCGGCAATCAACAAATATCTGTATTCGCCGCCGCGCGGGCTCTATGCCGACTGTCTTGCCGACGGCGAGCTGGTCGAGAAGTATACTTTTCAGACCAATATCCTTGCCGCGCTTTTCGACATCGCGGACCACTACAGAATGGCGACCATTCTGAGGCAGATCCGCACCGGGGCGCTGCCGCAACCGGTCACCACTTATATGGGGTCTTATCTCGTAGAAGCATTCTGCGCCGCTGACCTGCACGGGGAGGCCCTGGACCTGACGCGCCGACTGTGGGGATCCCTGGTCGGCCAGGGCGCAACGACCTTCGGGGAGAGGTTTGACGGGCAAGGCTCCCTGTGCCGTGCTTGGTCTGTAAGCCCCGCGCGAGATCTCCTGGCCGAATACGTCGGCATCAAACCGACACTGGGAGCAGCCCGGTTCACGGTAGCTCCCCACACGGCCGGGCTGGCCTGGGCGCGCGGGTCCATCAATACCGACGCAGGCCCACTCGCAGTCGAGTGGAAATCCACTCGCAGACACCTGCTGATCAATGTGGATGTCCCGCCTGAGGTCAGAGTCGACGTGTATCCGCCGGGCACGGCGTCGTCCAGGATTACCCTCGACGGCGCAGACCACCCGAGCCGGTTTATCACGCTGGACAGCGGCTCGCACACGATAAGGGTAGCCGCCGCCCCGCCGCCACGGCCTCCCAGAACGGACCGATCTCTCGAACCGCGGCCGGTACCCCACGTCGAGATACTTGCTGAGCTGTTTCCCCGCGGGTACGGCCGTCTGAGGGTCGGTGGAAGGCAGCGCGCCGAACGCAAGGCCGCAGCTCGCAGTCGAAAACCTCGGGAGCGCCCGGCCGTTACACGGGACGAAGAAACACCCGCCGAGGTGGTAACAGAGCAGACTGCTTCTGCGACCGCCGCCGAAATCGACACCGAAACAGCGCCTCGCGAGTCGCCTCCGGTCCGACCTAGACGGGGCACGCGCAGGCGCTCAGGGACAAAGACCGCGAAGCCCGAAAAAAAATCGAGTGAGGCGCAAGCATCAGGGTCGGCCGCTCCTGCTGCACCACCGCCCGAACCGCAGATGCCTGAAGAGGGCGATGCCGGCCAGCCGCGCAAAGGTTCAAGAACACGGAAGCCGCGACGTGCGGCCGAGCCGCAGGTTCGCGAATTGACCACCGCCGAGCCTGCGTTCTCCACGCCCCCTGCTGAACCTGAACCCACGGCGGAACCTGTGCCTACACCGTCAAGACCGCGGCGCAGACGACGCCCGGCTGCCGGGAGACCAGCCGGCGACGAGACATCGCCCTGAGACCAAGCGGGCGCCGCGGTCTCCGCCGACGTCTACCCGTCTCCCTCGGGCACAGCGACTATATCAGCTTGTCGCCTGACGCAAATAACCCGGACCGGTCCGGGATCGCCCGCTTCACACGAACTGATCCCGGTCACCGAGACGTACTGCCCGGGCGACGGAAGAAGCACCTGCGCAGGAGCGACGCACTTAAGGTCGACGTTGGACCCGTCGTCTATGACGAAGCTGCCGGACATCGGATCCGCCGACTTCACCCTGCCCCACGTCCTGACCAGAAGACCGATGTTGTTGAGGCCGAGCCCTCCCACAACGCCGACCTGACCCACTCCCGGCGGTCCCGGCTCGTAGAAGAAGTCACCGCGTCCGACTGACCGGTTCGGCATGCCAAGCGCGGTCGGTCCGGGAATCGGCAGCGGCGCACGCCTCACCGTCGCATCAACAATCGCACGCTCGCCCGAGGGAAGCGTGTCAAGCTTGCCCACTACCTCAACAGATTCGCCCTCACTAACCTGGCCGGACCCAGCAGGCCGCACGCGGATCCCGCAAGACCTGTCCGGCTCCTCAACATAAAAATCCCCGCCGATCTGGTCGGTCCC
>JBMFPI010000060.1:0-13010 GCA_049969195.1 Armatimonadota bacterium | reverse complement strand
CGACCTTTCGCGCTATCGAATCCTGGTTTTCGATGAGCAGCCTTACCGCCCCGGACCCGACTTTCCCAAAACCGATCAGACCGATGTTGATGACTTCTCTCACTCCGGCACCCTGACTCGTACGAGCACCTCGCCCTGCTGGACAAGCTTGCCGTTTTCGGCTGGTATGGCCACTACCTCTCCGGCCACTTCGCTGGGGATCGGACTGAACACTTTCATCGCCTCGATAAGGCCGATTTCCGTCCCGACCTCGATCTGGTCGCCGACCTCGACAAACGGCGGCGCATCCGGCGCCGGGCACCGGTAGAACACTCCGACGAGCGGGGCGACGATATCTACAATGTTGCCCTCAATCGGCTCAATAGGCTCGGTAGGCTCAGGAGGCGGCGCCTGCGCAGCAGGCTCCGGACTTGGCGGTTCGACGACGGAAGAGACGTTCGTATGCTGGTCGAGTGTCGGCACGGGCGCTTTCGATCCTCTTATCGTAACCGCAAGGTCGCCTTCCTCTACGGTCAGCTCATCGAGAGCGTGCCTCTCAACCAGCTCTACGAGCTTCTTGATCCCGGCTACGTCTATGTCCAGCTCCGCCAAGTGCGCCTCACTCACATGCAAAAACAGAAGGACGGAACCCGCTCCGCCCTCCTGCCAGGCTCGTGGTCCGACCCCAATCTCAGGGCCGGAAGTAGTATAACATCCGTACAGGGCAGAGTCAATAGTAACCGGCCTTGAAGGTTGTTTCGACGGAACCCAAACCCGGCGTTTTCGGCGATTCGACGCTCTTCAATTTAGCGGGAAAATCGCCGAAAACGCGCATATCGCAACGGGATGCGACGAGTGCGGTTTGACACGACCCGACCGAGTCGCTATACTATGCTGTGTAGAGCAGCCGCCTGCAGGGGCGAAGGATTGGGATGGCGGGCAACGCAAAAAGCACACGCAAGCCCCGATCCCAAGCCTTCGCCCCTATAGCCGTGCGAGGAGACCAGGCGCTAGGGCGCGAGGCCCGTAGATGCGGTCCGTCGGAAGGCCTGCGGTAAACGCAGCGGAAGAACCGACAGCGCCGCGGCGTCGCGAGAAGGGAGAGGAACCCTTACTCAGAATCATTCGGCCGTTCTGCCGGCTCGGGCACGCGGAAAACGTACCAGTATGTTTGAAAGCCTTTCCGAGAAACTACAAAACGTCTTTCGGCGACTCAGAAGCCGTGGGGTGCTGACGGAGGCCGAGGTCAACGACGCCCTCCGTGAGGTAAGGCGCGCGCTGCTGGAAGCGGATGTCAACTACAAGGTCGTCAAGGACTTCGTGCAAACCATCAAGGACCGGGCGGTCGGGGAAGAAGTCCTGAAGGGTCTGAACCCGGCGCAGCAGGTGGTCAAGATCGTCAACGAGGAGATGACGGCACTACTCGGCGGCGAAAACGCGCGGCTCAATGTCCCGGAGAGACCGCCTGCGGTCGTGCTGGTCGTGGGGCTGCACGGCGCCGGCAAGACGACCAATATCGCCAAGCTCGCCAACCTGCTCAAGAAGCAGGGCAGAAAGCCGCTTCTAGTTGCCGGAGATGTTTATCGACCCGCGGCGATCAAGCAACTGAAGACACTTGGCGCTCAGATAGGCGTAGACGTATTCGACATCGGCGACAGGCAAGACGCCGTAGCGGTTGCGAAGACGGTGCTGGGACACGCTCGGACCAATGGACATGACTACGTTCTCATCGACGTCGCAGGCCGTCTGCACATCGACGAAGAGATGATGGACGAGCTCAGGAGGCTGCGTTCTGCGATAGACGTCACGGAGGTGCTGCTGGTAGTCGACGCGATGACGGGGCAGGATGCCGTCAACGTCGCGCAGCGGTTCAATGAGGCGGTCGGGATAGATGGAGTTATTCTGACCAAACTTGACGGGGACGCTCGTGGCGGCGCGGCGCTGTCTGTGAAGGCCGTCACGGGTAAACCGATCAAGTTCGTCGGCACCTCCGAGAAAATGGACGGGCTCGAGCCGTTCCACCCGGAGCGGATGGCGTCGCGCATTATCGGGATGGGCGATGTCCTCAGCCTAATCGAGAAAGCCGAGAGTGCATTCGACCAGGAAGAAGCGCGTCGGATAGAGCGCAAACTGCGCGAGAACACGTTCGACCTTAACGATTACCTGACACAGCTCCGGCAGATGCGCAAGATGGGCCCCATTGAGGAGATCTTGTCGATGATACCGGGTCTCGGCGGGGCCAGGCAGCTCCGGGACGTCAGGATTGACGAAAAGGACATTGGGCGGGCCGAGGCTATCCTGCAATCGATGACCGTCGAGGAGCGCTCAGACCCCTCGATTCTGAACGGGAGCCGCAAGCGTCGGATCGCGTCCGGCAGCGGCACAACGGTGCAGGACGTGAACCGGTTGATCAACCAGTTTCAAGAGATGAAGCGCATGGTGCGCGCGATTGCTGGGGCGGAAGAATCGGGGAAGCGGCGCGGGCGTATGCCGCAGTTCCCCTTTGCGAGATAAGGGCCCCGCGACCGCGGGGGACCGGGCAGGCACTTGCGATAAGGGTGTTTTCATTGGTTCGCGTGCTTGGTTGAGGGGCGTCGAATCGGCGAAAACACCAGGTCTGCGTTCTATCGCTACGACCTCAGGGGGCCCGGGGGCCTCGGGAGGACACGACGCGATCAGCGAATTAATGAACTCAAGACGAATGACTTCGGAGGCTAAAGCGTGGTTAAGATCAGACTGAGAAGAATGGGGGCCAAGAAGAAACCGTTCTACCGGATCGTGGTTGCTGATAGCCGATCTCCGCGAGACGGGCGGTTCATCGAGGCCGTAGGGACGTACGATCCTACCGTAGATCCGCCGGCCGTGAAGGTCAACGTCGAGCGCGTCCAGTACTGGCTGGGGGTCGGTGCAAAACCGTCCGACATTGCACGAGGCCTGCTGAAAATGGCGGGGTTGCTCGGCGGAGTCGCTGAGAAGGCGGAAAAGAAAGCCGAACCGAAGAAGAAGTCCGCTAAGGCTAAACAGGCCGAGGCGGCCGCCGAGACACCCTCCGGAGAGCCCGTACCAGAGGCGAAGCCAGCCAGCGAGGTAGAGGCCTCCGGCGAGGAACCGGCGTCGGAAGAAAAGGCCGAGCAGACGGGAGCAGACTAGCTTGAGAAGCCTGATCGAAATCCTGGTTAGGGCCCTGGTCGATGATCCGGAGTCCGTTGTTGTAAACGAGGTAGACGAAGGAGGCACGCTCGTCTATGAGGTGACCGTCGCGCCGGACGACGTCGGAAAAGTCATAGGCAAGCAGGGCCGGGTGGCAAACGCACTCCGCACGGTCGCCAAGGCCGCCGCGCTCAAAGAACACAGGAACGTCTACGTCAAGATAATGCCCTAGGGCTGATGGGGATCATCATCAAGCGGGCGGTTCGCGTAAAAGTAGTCGTGACCGAAGAGTTCAAAGCCAGGCGGTCGGCGGAGGTTCGTGCCTCGATGGCGAGACTCGACGAGGTTGCAAAACGCCTCGAGTTCGAACTAGAGTCCCTGTCAAGGCGCAGTGATAAAGGCGAGGACGAGAAAGCAAGTATCGCGGAACGCCTGAGGCGCGCCGGGCGTAGGAATCAACAAGCGCGTGCGGCCCTCGCCCGCGAGCTGGAGACACTCCAGGCCGTGGAGCTCGGCACGGAATATGATCGCGGCGTTCTGGAAGGGCTGGTCGAGGTTGACGTCGGCGATGATTTCTCCAGGCTTGCCGCGTGCGAAATAGTGGTAAGAGACGACAGGATCATTGACATACGGGAGGGCGAAGTGGGCTGCTCAGCAAATGGCCGACAGGAACCCGAGCCGAATACGTCGTCGGACCCAGCCTGACTCAGAAGAGCGAAAACAAGTTATGCTCCGAGACGGGCAGGACATAACAATAGGCCGCATCGTCGGGCCGTTCGGGATACGCGGCGAGGTCAGGGTGCTCCCGACCACAGATTTTCTCGATCGCTTCGACCCGGGCGGCGAGATCGTGCTGAGTTTGCCCGAAGGACGCAGGGCGTGCCGGATCGAGCGCAGCCGGCAGCATAAGTCCGGAATCATCCTGAAGCTCGAGGGCGTCGACAGTCGAAACCACGCCGAGGAGCTGAGGGGCGTGTATATCGTAATCGGCGAGTCGGACCTCCGCGAGCTCGAAGAGGATCGGTTCTATGTGTTTGACATCATTGGGCTTAAGGTTGTAACCGAAGACGGCCGTGACCAGGGGGTTGTGACAGAAGTCCTGCAGGGCGGGGCAAACGATGTCTACGTGACTTCGACGGGCCTGTGCATCCCGGCCTTGAAAGACGTTGTAGCGCGCGTCGATTTAAGAAGCGGCGTTATGACGATACGGGCTGTGCCGGGGCTGCTGCCGGAGTGAGCCTGTGCGCATCGATATATTGACCACATTCCCGCAGATCATAGAAGCGGTTGCCCGGGAGAGCATTCTGGGCAAGGCACGAGAAAGAGGCGTCATCCAGGTACAGGCGGTGAATCTGCGGGACTATGCGGAGGACAAGCACCGGTCTACCGACGACGAGCCCTACGGCGGCGGGCCGGGGATGGTGATGAAATGCGAGCCGGTGTTTCGCGCAGCCGAGGCCCTGGCCGCGCGGTCGGGGCCGGGCAGACCTAGGATCATCCTGATGACCCCGCAGGGCCGGCTGCTTAGTCAGCGGCTGGCCGAGGAACTTGCGGGCGAAAGTCATCTGATCATAATATGCGGTCGCTATGAAGGCGTTGACGAGCGCATCCGGGAACACCTGGCTACGGATGAGATATCTATCGGCGATTACATCCTGGCCGGGGGTGAACTTGCGGCGCTGGTTCTGTTGGAGGTTGTGACAAGACTGGTACCCGGCGTGCTGGGAGATGAATGTTCGTCCCAAACCGAGTCGTTTTCATGTGGGTTGCTCGAGTATGCGCAGTATACTCGACCTGCGGACTTCAGGGGTTACCGGGTCCCGCAGGTATTGCTTTCCGGCAATCATGCCGAAATCGAGAAATGGCGCCGGCAGAATGCGATTGAGCGGACGCTTGCCAGACGTCCCGACCTGCTCGATAACGCGGTGCTGACCGATGAGGAGAAGCGCTTCGTGGCGAAAGCCCGAAGCGAATCAAAACACGAAAACAAGAAAAAGATAGACAACTAACGGGGGGAATACGAAAAGGCAAATAGCAAAGGCTCGAGCGAACGCAAAGTTGATGAGCACAGCGGCACGGAGCTTCATTCGGCTTGGCCGTGGAAATATCAGGGAAGCGGGATCGAATTCGAGACTTTGCGGCCTGAGCAGCCCCTCAGATCAGGAGAGTACTATGCAGCTAATCGATCAGATCGAGTTCGAACAGCTAAGAGCAGACGTGCCCGACTTCGCGCCGGGGGATACCGTGCGTGTGCACACGCGTGTTATCGAGGGCGGGAAGGAACGGATACAGGTCTTCGAAGGCACTGTCATCGGCAAGAAAGGCGGCGGCGTTCGCGAATCTTTCACCGTGCGTAAGATATCTCACGGCATAGGCGTAGAGCGAACGTTTATGCTTCACTCGCCGCGGATTGCGGCGATCGAAGTGGTGCGCAAGGGCGCGGTTCGCAGGGCTAAGCTCTATTACCTGCGGCAGAGGATCGGCAAGGCGACCAAAGTCAAGGAACGCCAGGACGCAAGATGAGCATAACCGAACGGTTAGCCAACCTCAGCTTTCCCACAGTCATAATAACGATTATCGTGCTGCTTGGCCTGCGCTGGGTCCTGCTCAAGCAGAAGGTGCCGATCGCGAAGACGGTAGCCGAGTTTGCCGAGTCGCTTGCAGTAGCGATGGGTCTGGTTTTTCTGATTATCAGGCCCTTTTTCGTGCAGGCATTCTTCATACCGTCCGCCTCTATGGAGCCGACGCTTCTTGTCCACGACCACATTTTGGTGAACAAGCTCGTCTACCGATTTAGGGAGCCGAAACTGGGTGACGTAGTTGTGTTCAAGGCACCCCTGGCCGCAACGCCGGGGGAGGACAAGGAAAAGGACTTCATCAAGCGCGTAATCGGCGTGCCCGGCGATTTGGTGCGAATTACGCCGGGCTATGTCATCGTTGGGCAAACGCAATACGACCACCGCTACCTCGAGAATGTGCTGCGTGGGTACGCAGCGCTCAACGGCGGCGGCAAAGTGAAGCTCACGGACAACAAGGTGCTCGTTGATGGTAAGCCCGTCAGCCTCGCAGAGGTGGCTGCCGCGGTCGGCGAGCCGAACGCCAAAGTGAAGGTCGTTCCGGGAAAAGTTTACATTAACGGCAGGGTGATTGACGAGCCGTACACCGCTGAGGACCCGGACACCGAATACCCCCTGCTTTCTGGTCCGCGCGCGACCAACCCCGAATGGATTGTCACCAAGAACGGCGTGCACTACGTTAAGATACCCAAGGGCAAACTCCTGGTCATGGGAGACAACCGCAACGATTCGAACGATGCCAGGTTCTGGGGACTTCTGGATCGCAAGCGAGTCCTTGGCAAGGCTATGTTTGTTTTCTGGCCTCTGACTCGTATTAAGTGGGTCAGATAATGGCACGGGTGACCACATACGTTCCGGAATCCACGATAAGAAACGGAAAACCCGAACCGCTGCAAGACGGCTGGTCTGCTAACCCGGGCGAGCCGGAAACAACCGAATTCGCAGCGGATCCATGGTTCTACGAAAAACGCGCGCGCGAACAAGGCTACACCAGGATCGCAGGAGTCGATGAGGCAGGCAGAGGGCCGCTGGCGGGGCCGGTGGTAGCGGCCGCAGTCATACTGCCCGAAGACTTTGACTGCTGCGGTATTCGCGACTCCAAGGCGATGCGCCCCGGTGAGCGCGAGGTGGCGTTTGACCGCGTGATGGACGAGGCGATAGCGGTCGGCATCGGCGCCGTCGGACCCGAAGTGATCGACGAGATGAACATACTGCGCGCGGCGCACCGCGCGATGAAGGCGGCACTTGACAACCTGAACGCGCCTTTTGATTTTATTCTCGTCGACGGTTTGCCGGTAGCAGGTCTGCCGACTGGCTCGCTCGCGGTAGTCAGGGGCGATTGCAAGAGCGCCTCGATAATGGCGGCGTCTATCGTCGCCAAGGTTACCAGGGACAGGATAATGGTTGAGCTAGACCGTATCTACCCGGGCTACGGGTTTGCTGTTCACAAAGGATACTGCACCAGGGACCACCTCGCGGCGATAGACCGGCTCGGCCCGTGCGCCTGCCACCGCAAGTCTTTCGCGCCCGTCGCGGAAAGGATCGCAGCGTGCCGTCTCCCAGGTCTAGAGTAGGTCGTAGCGCGGAGATCGCGGCTGCGGCAGAGCTGGGCAGGCTCGGCTATCGCATAATCGCCTCCAACTATCGGTGCCGCTCTGGCGAGATTGACTTTGTCGCCGAGGAATCAGGATCGCTCGTTTTCGTCGAGGTTAGATGCAAGCGCACGGGCAGTTTCGGGACCCCGGCGGAGTCAATCACGGCAGCCAAGCGCGCGAAGATCGCTGCCGCCGCTCAGCACTATCTAGACGAGCACGGGCCGCGTGATGTGGATTGCCGATTCGACGTGGTTGAGGTCGGCTCAAGTGGCGGGGAGCTGATTGTCAGCCGGGTGATACGGGGCGCGTTCTTTGTATGACGCAAGCCTTAGGCGCGGTTGCCCGTGTTGTTGCGATAGAATGGAACCCCCGTACTTGAGGTCATTACATGACCGCAGTACGTGCGCATTTTGGTTACACTTTGTGATAGGTAATTTTACCTGATTTGCATGAAAACGTTTTACTTTCTCGCGCGGACGGCTTGACAAGCATGCCTGGACGGCTACTATACTGAACTGACAATGGCGTGCGGCAGGTTCTGGTCAGCCGCGTCTGCAATCACGACTCCGGGTTCGCTTCGAACGCGTAACCGCGTACGGGAGAGGATGACCCGGCACGTAAGCTTCGCGTCGAAGACGCGGACCGGGAGTATGGGCGAGGGTGGTTCGATGGTAGTGGAGGTGCGAAGTGGCCTATCGCATCGTCTGTTTCGATCTGCCTGGGGCTCGCTGCTGATCACTCTTTGGACTGCGGGCATTCTTTGGGCAGGCGGCGGACCGCGCAACGTTGCGGTCGTGATCAACGTCAATTCCCCCGAATCGCGCGAAATCGGGCTCTACTACAAGCAGATGAGAGGCATACCGGATTGCAACATCTGCTACATCAACTGTCCGACGCAGGAAGTCGTTTCGGGACAGGTCTGCGAGACGAAAATCCGTGAGCCGATTCGGCAGTTCTTGCAGAGGCCTGAGATCGCCGACAATATCGACTATATCGTGCTCACAAAGGGCATACCTCTTTCGGCGGACTACGGCCGCCCGTCGAGCCTGGGCCCCTACTCCATCACGAGCATACTGACGGCAGTCGGCCACCCGGAAATACAGGACGTATTCGCTTTCCCCTACGGTCCCGTAGCCGCCGCCAAGTGGACCACAAGCGCGCCGGAGACCGCATGGTCTCACTCGCTGACGTTCATCGACAAGAATACGCGCCAACCATACCGTTTCTACTTGGTCACCCGTCTTGACGCGTATACTGTCGACCAGGTCAAGTCTATGATTTACCGCGCGTGTCATCCTGCGGTGGACGGGATCTTCGCGCTGGACAAGGTCCCCGCGAGCGGCACCTACAACACGGGCGAGTACAAGTACGCCAACCTGCGCCTAGGCACGCCCGTCGCATCGGCCTACGACTTTCTCGTGAAGAGGGGATTCGAGATTCGCTTCGACCCGGGCACGGACTTCCTCTCCAATCAACGCGGCTTGATGGGTTATTTCAGTTGGTCCGTTCACGATTTTGCGTATACGTTTGACAAGTACACCAGCAACGTCTTCGTTCCCGGGTCAATTGCCGACAGTTACTGGTCCTACAGCGGCTGCACGTTCAACGATCCGCATACCACAAATCGCGCGCCGTTGATGGCAGACCTGTTCGCATGCGGCCTGTGCGGGGCAGGCGCATACGTCTCCGAACCGAGCATCAGCGCCGCCACGCAGCCCAACTACCTGTTCGACCGCTACACCAAGGGCTACAATATGGCGGAGAGCTTCTATGCGGCTTGCCCGCAGGGTTTCTGGAAGACCGTCATCATAGGCGACCCGCTGATGGCTCCTTACGCCAGCCCGCCCAGGGTCAGCATCAGTCTCGAGGATACCACGCTGAGTCAGGTCGAGCAGATCACCGCCGAGGCGAGCGACGAGGCTGGTATTGCAAAGGTCGTGTTCTATATTGACGACATCAAGCTGGGCGAGGTCTACGAGCCTCCTTATACGCTCACAATCGACACGAGCAACTACCCGATCGGCCAGCATACCATTGAGGCCATCGCCTATGAGAACTCCCCGGTTGGCACACAGGGGTCTGCCAAACTGCCCATCACGATCGAAAACTTAGTCTCGACCGTGCCGTCGATACACGAGGCGCGCATCTATCCGGATGGGCAATGCGTGAGGGTCAGATCGAAGGTCGTAACGGCTACACCGGCTGAGATCGGTGACGGATTCTATATCGAAGAACTTGACCGCAGCTCGGCTATTAAGGTCTTCTCGACGGAGCAGGTGCAGCGCGGCGACATAGTGACCGTCAGGGGCCCGGTGAGCACCGTGTGCGGAGAAAGGGCCTTCACAAGCGCCGTGATTGAGAGCCGAACTCCCGGTACGGAGGTTCCGCGGCCGCTGATGATGAGACTGTCCGACCTGGGCGGCGCGGCGGTCGTCGAGTACACGAGCCCAATCGGCCGCGGGTGCGGCGCACGGAATACCTCGCTGCTTGTGAGAGTGGTCGGCGCTGTGGTATCTTCCGAGACCGGTGCGTTCTACCTGACGGACAGCTCGACTGCGGATCCGGTGAAAGTCAGACTTCCCGCGGGCGTTCAGGCCCCGGCTGTCGGGAGCTGGGTGGCGGTTACGGGCATCTCCGCGGCAGAGGAGACAAGCTCCGGATATCGCCCGTACGTCATAGCCCGCGATGCAAATGATATCCAGGCGCTGTAGCTGCAGGCCGGTGCGATAGACGCGTTTTCGGCGATTTGATGCACCTCAGTTAAGCAGGAGAGTCGCCGAGAACGTCTGGTTTGCGTTCTATGGCATAGACCCCGGCACGGCTTGCGCGCACGAGTCGGCAAGCGAGAGCACCCGAAAGCTGAAGACTTACGTCCGGCCGTGCGGTTGACAGTTGCTGTTCCGGGGCTTGCATCTCGACGGTCCGAGGTATGATGCCCCGGACCATTTTAGGATTATCCGCGGGCTCGGGTCTTTCAGCGGGCGCCCCGCCTATTCTTCTTCGATCAACTGGTCGTAGAAAGCTACGTAGTCGTCGGGGTTTTCGCCGCCTCTCATCTTAATTGCGGCGCGTGGGTGCACGTTCAACTGCCCGGTGATCATATATGGTATCTTGTAGCCCCATTCCATCGTCCCGTTTTTTTCGAGCGGCACGAAGTAGTCGCGTATACACTCGAGCACGGGCCGGAGCTGGAATTTCGGGTTCTTCAGGAAGCCCAGCAGAAGTTCCAGCGGGCAATTTCCGGCGCCGCGGCCCATGCCGTTGATGGTGGCGTCCAGACGGTTGGCCCCGACAATAAGAGCCTCGATGGTGTTGGCATAAGCCAGCATCTGGTTGTTGTGGGCGTGGATACCGATTTCGATCCCCTTTCCCTCGACTGCCTTGAGGAAGGCCAGGGTGACATCCCGAATCTGCTCGGAGTAGTACGCCCCGAAGCTATCGACGATGTAGAGCGCGCAGATGGGGCAGTTTGAAAGTATTTCGAGGGCTTCCTCGAGTTCACGTTCCTGGATAGTCGATATCGCCATCAGATTGCAGGTCACGCGATAGCCCTTGTCGTACGCATCTTTGATCATGTCTACTGCTGTGGGGATTTGATGGATATAGGTGGCGACGCGAATAATGTCTATCACGCTCTCGGATTTTGGTATGATGTCGGTGTGATAGTCGGTGCGCTCGGCATCGGCCATCACGGCAATCAGGAGGTCTGTGGGGTTGTCATCGACGATTCGCCTGAGCGCGTCCTCTTCGCAGTACTTCCACTTACCGAACTGCGTAGGAGCGAATATCTTCTTGTCGGCCTTGTAGCCGAACTCCATAGCATCGATGCCGGCGGCGACGCATGTCTTGTAGACCGCCTTGACGAAGTCGTCCTCGAAGTTATGGTCATTGATCAGCCCACCGTCCCGAATCGTGCAGTCCATTATTTTTATCTCGGGCCTGTACGTGAGCCACGTGCCCTTGGCGATTTGATCCTTGATATGCTCTATTGGCATTACACTTCCTCCCGGCACATCCTTCACTCAATGTGTTCTGCTCTGGCCGGCATGTATCCTGTAAAACCTTAAGACAGAAATGCAGTTGCGCTAAGCGCAGTTCATGGTAGCCAGCAGGTCGCGGAGGCAGGATTCTCAGCGGAGCTTAAGATCACGGCGACCGGCGCAACGTGATGTACGCGATCTCCGGCGGACAGAGGAATCGGATGTGTAGCTTGCTCGTGCCGACACCGCGGCTTACGTAGAGTACGGCCCGGCATTCCGACGCGTCGGATCTTGTGCTGCGCGCGCAGGCAGCGATAGGCACCCCAGCGCGCGCACCCGGCCTGCGGGTGCTGTACAGCCGTCGGCCCAGGCGGTCAAGCACGTAGAGGCCGTCGTTAAGCTTCTTGTTCGCGCGCATATGGGTCCAGAGCGGACCGAGAAACGGAACCCTCACCTGGCCGCCGTGAGTATGACCGGCCAGTATCAGCCTGGCGCCGCGCTCGACCGCCCGGGGGGCCGCCGAAGGGCAGTGAGTGAGGAAGACTATGAACTCCGCAGGATCCACACCCCGAAATGCCCTGTCGACCTCGGCAAGCTGGCTGTATGCATCATCGACGCCGACTATCCTGATCGAGTCATCTTGCCGGCTGATGACGCAGGAGTCGTTTGTCAACAGCCGAAACCCCTCGAATGAGAGCGCCTGAACAAGCTTTGGTGTGTCTATCCAGGGCTTGTGCTCGGAGTTTCCCAGAACGCCATAGATTGTCTCCGGCCCTTTGATCGCCGAGCAAATCACCCGAAAAACCTCACAAGCACTCGGCTCCTGGGCAATGTCGCCGGTCACGAAGCACATATCGACCCGGCGCCCGGAAACCAGGTCCATCAAACGCCGCTCAAGCAGGCCGAGCTTCGTGATGTGCAGGTCCGACAGATGCAAGATGACGGAACCATCGAAAGCAGGCGGCAGGTCCGGAAATGTGAGTTCGATTTCTCTGACTCTGATGGCGAACTGCTCGACCAGGACGCCGTAGGCAGCCGCTGCTACGGCGCCACAGCCAGCAAAGGCTGCAAGAGTGCTAAGCTGCAATTGGTGTTCTCGTACGTGCGAACTGGTAACGGTCCGATTACATACTACCACGTTAGCTATGCTTCGGGAACGGCTGGGGGTAGTAGGTCAGTCTTGCAGACACAAACCCCGAGGACTTGTCACCCTGAACTTGATTCCGGATCCTCATCTTCCCGGGTATGTTGCCCGGCCATTTGTATTCTGCGGGAACGTGGTTTCGTGCAGGCAGGTCGGGTTGGTCGCCATAGCCGTTACTGGAGCATACAATACGCGCGGATTTTATCACCCTCACCCCGGCCATCTCCCGCAGGAGAGGGGGGTTTGCGCTTAGAAAACGGTTGGGCGCAAGTGTTGTCCACACCCTGGCTCCGGGGTCAGCCCCGGCCCGCGTTTCTCCTGATCCGCTCGATCTGCTCCTGGGTGACAGCCTTTTCGAAACTGCGAAAGCCGGCAAGTCTGAACCCGTGCTTGGCCGCCAGGCGCTGGGTTTCCTCGACCTGGGCCAGCGAGACATTCTTACCGAGAGTGAAACACTCGTAGCGCCCTTCGAGAGCGAGCATCATTGTCTCGCTCATGCACGCGTAAGCCGTCTTCGGCGGGAAGCCGAAATCGAAGTTAAAGTTCACATCGCCCGGCACTTCTACCACTCCGCCCTCAATCACTA